>JAADIO010000027.1 GCA_013151235.1 Deltaproteobacteria bacterium
GTTGAGCCTGGCCAGAAGAGAGGCCATCCGTTCACCCACCCCTTTGACGTATCGCACCGGGCCGGAAAGGGGTGTAGTGGAGAGGCCGGTGTCGCCGGAGCATGATTGTTGTGACGGCACAGGGACGATCCCGGTTATTTCTTTTTGAATAATGCGTTGAGTTCCTTTATAAGTTTATCGACATCGACGCCGTGGGCGATGGCGCCCTGTTCGATGGTTTCTCCGGCAGCGCCCATACATCCGATGCATCCCATATCATATCTGGAGAGGACCTCCGCTGCCTTCGGATGGGACTGTATTGCCTGTATGAAGGACATATCTTTCGTGATCTTTGCCATAAAAACTCCTTGCACAGAGAAATATTTCTTGCGAATGCTAAGTTTTTGTGTTAAATTCCCCGCCTGTTTTGACGGTTTTTGTTTGACGAGTATAACTGAGGAGCTGAATCATGTCAAGAAAATGTGAGATTTGCGGTAAAGGACGGCAGGTAGGAAATAACGTGAGTCATGCCCACAACAAGACGAAGAAGGTCTCTTATCCAAACATTCAAAGTGTTCGGGTGCTTCGAAACGGCCAGAGCCGGAAAATGAATGTCTGCACCCGTTGCATCCGTTCAGGCAAGATTCAGAAGGCGTCTTAACCGGACTGCAGGGGCCGAAAAAAATGATGAAGTAACTGAAAAGCCGGGAGGTAACCCTCCCGGCTTTTCAGTTACGGGGTTGCTGGAGAAGGCGAGCGAGTCATTGGCGGGTCACTCATCGGTGCTTCGCCTTTACTCGCTTTCAAGACTCGATTCAATGGGCTCAGGAGATTGTTTGACACCGACGGGGAAATTTGTTAAGCTCCGGCTCCGTTACGGGTTGATCAGGACCTTGCCTGGATGGAATGAAGCGGAATGGAGGAAAACATGGCAAAAGAGAAAAAGGTGATTTTTATGAAAGACAAGATTATGGAGCAGATTAATGCTCTAAAGAAGGTCGTTGATGAGAAAAAGTCCCGGACGGAAGACCGTTCTAAGGATCAGGGGCTTCGCGAGACCCACAAGAAACTGAAACGGTTTCAGCGCAAGCTTGCCAAGATGATTGCCATGGAGAAACGGGCGGAGGGAAGGATAAAGAAGTCCTCCGCAGCCGAAAAGGACAAGGCTGAAGAGGGGAAAGAAGGAGCTGCCGAAGTCTCGGCATAATCATCCCTCGGTGAAAAATCCAGGGTCGACACGGCAAGGCAGTCGATCCTGGATGTTGTTGTTCCTCCCTGAGTCCGGCCCGAGAAAATTTTCGACACAGTTGCAATTCCGGCGCTGCCGTTAAAATTTGCGGTGATACTTTTTTACCTCCCGGGCAAAGGCCTTCCCGTATTCATAGCAGTTCCGTTCATCCTCTGAAGAAGGGCGGTACTTGACTTCCACGCCCGGTTCAAATGTTTCCAGCCCCATGCGATCGAGTTCTCCGTAGGCGCCCTTGACCGCTCCGCCGCCCCATCCGTAGCTCCCGAAAGCGCCGACGATCCGGTTCTTCGGACGGAGCCCCCGAAGGTGGGTGAGAAATTCTGCGACCGATGGATACATGATATTGTTTAATGTCGGGGTGCCGAGGAGGCAACCCCGGTACTTCCAGAACTCCTTGATGGCGTTGCTCATCGGGGTTGCCCGCAGTTTGATGACTTTGACCTCCATGTTTTCGTCCCGGATTCCCTCCATCAACGGCTGCGTCATCAGGGCCGTACTCTTCCACATCGTGTCGTAGATAATCACCACGCCCTCCCGGGTCTTTCCGTTGGCCATGTCGAGGTACATCTTGAGGACCTTCTCCGGATGGGACCGCCAGATGACGCCATGGTCCGGTGCGATCATGTTGATTGCGAGCCCCAGTTTTTCGATTTCGGCGATCTTTGCCTTGATGAGGTTGCCGAAGGGCATGAGAATGTTGGCGTAGTAGTCCAAAACGGCATCCTCCAGTTCGGCCATGGAACAGCAGGCCAGAAATTCATCATCGAACCTGCCGGCTGTTGCATAATGCTGACCGAAGGCATCCTGGCTGATGAGCAGACCGTCCTCCTCGACATAGGTCATCATTGAGTCGGGCCAGTGAAGCATGGGGGTGTTCAGAAAGGTCAGGGTTTTGTGCCCCGTTTGCAGTCTGTCTCCGGTCTTTACGATTTTGAAGTTCCATCTCGATGTATCCATGTGACGATCCAGCCCCGCTTTTCCTTTGGCTGTGATATGGAGGGTTGCTTCCGGTGCAAGGTCCATGAGGAGGGGCAGGGACCCGGAATGATCCGGTTCGATATGATTGATGACGATATTTCCAATTTTTCCGGGATCGACGATCTTTTGAATAGATTCAATGGAGGATTTTGCGAAATCATCCTTCACACAGTCGACAAGGGTGATCTGATCATCGACGATGAGATAATTGTTGTAGGTCGTTCCATTGGGTGTGACGTACCCGTGAAAATCCCGTACACCCCAATCGATTGCACCTACCCAATGGATATTCGGTTTGATTTCAACAGGTTTCAATTTTTTCTCCTTTGTTCATCTCTGGATTTTATTCCGATCATGTCCGGCGATGGGCCTCCGGTAAGTTGACAGGACAACAACATATCATTAAGATTGAAACAATACAAGATCGGCTTCATAATTTTTTATACAAACAAGAAATTTTTTGGTATACTACAAGCTCTTTCCTGCGATTCGTTCATGTAGAGCCTGAAGGAAAAAGCCGTAGGGGGGACTTTTTCTTTCTGAACGATACTGTTGCTGTGAGAACCGATAAACCGAATCAGGGTCGTGGATGATTTCGCTCAAGAAAAAGATTAAGACCCTTGGGAGGATCTTGGCCGATTCCGGGAAAACCCTGATTCTAACCCACGACAATCCCGATCCCGATGCCATCGCTGCGGCGCTTGGTTGGCAGTATTTTCTCCGCAGTTATTTCGGCCGGGAAGGAATTATCGTATACGGGGGGATTATCGGACGGGCGGAAAATCAGGCGATGATTGAGTCCCTTCGGATCCCCCTGATTTCGATCGACCGGATCAATTTTCAGGATTATTCCCGGGTGGCCCTTGTGGATACGCAGCCTTTGACCGGCAACAATTCGCTGCCCGATTCGGTAATCCCCGACATGGTGATTGATCATCATCCTCTGCGTGAGGCCACAAAACGGGTCTCTTTTTATGATGTCCGTGAACGGGTCGGCGCCTCCTGTACGCTGGTGACGGCCTATCTCCGGGAAACCGATACCCCCATTCAACCAAGACTGGCCACGGCTCTCTATTACGGGATCAAATCCGATACACAGGATTTAGGGAGGAATGCAAGTGCGCTCGATGTGGAGAGCTACCTTTTTCTTTTTCCGCAGGTGCAGCGGGATCTGATAAACCGGATCCTGCACCCCAAGGTCTCTGCAGAGTATTTCAAGGTTTTAAACCGTGCCTTCAAGAAGGCCAGGATTCGCGGAGATACATTGACGACCTCAATCGGACGGATCCGGAACCCCGATATGGTTGCCGAGGTCGCCGATATGCTCCTCCGCCACGAAGGGGTGGAATGGGTGATGGCCATGGGGACCTTCCGGAAGGCCATGATCCTTTCCCTGCGGACAAGTGATCTGAATGGAGGAGCCGGAGTGATTGCCCAGAGCATCGTCCGGGGGGTCGGCAAGGCCGGCGGCCACGGCATGATTGCCGGGGGAAAGGTGGAGTTGAAAGGAAAGAGTCTCCGGGACCTGGAAGTGATCCTGGTGGAACGGTTCCTGAAAAAAGTCGGGACCCTCAACAAACCGGCCGAGGCGCTGGTATAGGGAGGATTTCATATGGACCGGGAGGCGTTGATCCGGAACATCCAAAGAGCGATTCAAACGGAACGGGATGGGAATCTTTATTACATGCGGGCGGCCGAGGCGACAAAAGATTCGAAGGCCGAGGCCATGTTCAATCAACTGGCCAGGGATGAACTTTACCATATTAACGTGCTGGAAGACTTTTACAGCGATCTTCTGCAGAACGTGCCCGGGGAGCGGGTCGAGGGATTCCCCATTTTTGAGGATCGGAAGAAGGAACTGGGCGGAGCCATGCCTGAATTCGGGAATGATTACGAGGTCCTGCAGAAAGCCCTGAGCGACGAGATCGAAGCCCGGGACTATTACCGGAAGAAGGCCGGTCAGTTTGAAGAGATCAAGGCGAAGGACCTCTTCCTGGACCTGGCGGAGATGGAGGAGGGGCATGTCCGTCTCCTGCAGGCGGAAATCGATTTCCTGGAGAAAACCGGGTTTTACTTTGACCATATGGAGTTTGATGTGGAGGGCGAAAAAGGCTGAGGGCTTTGATGAAATAGTTACCGATCCATCAAGCACGATTGGGGGCGGCGCGACGAAAGGGGGTCTAGGGAAATGGATTGTCCGAAATGCGGTGCACGAAAGATGTCTGTGGATCAACCGGTTTATTTCAACAAAGACAACCAGGAAGGGGGCTTTCTGTACCAGGAGAAGATTTACCGTTGCCGGCTCTGCGGGAAGATGCTCTTCGTTCATAAAAACTTACAAGTAAGCAAGAAAAAGTTTATCAAAGGGCAGGTAATTACCGGCGGGTACGAAGATCTGTAAGGGTGGTGCCCGTCAACCGTTTTATGCGACAATCACAAACAGGAAAGGAGAACGGGATGCAGAAGTGGACTTGTACGGTGTGCGGTTATGAGTATGATCCTGAAGTGGGTGATCCGGACAATGGTGTGGCGGCAGGGACGGCCTTTGAAGATGTTCCCGAGGATTGGGTCTGTCCGATCTGCGGAGCGGGGAAGGATCAGTTCGAGGTGAATGCGTAAGAAAACTGAGCGGGGCGTTCGAAGACCGGCTCGCCCGGAGTGAAAGATGAAGGCTGCCGAATTGTTCGTGAAATGCCTGGAGAACGAGAAGGTCCACCATATCTTCGGGGTTCCCGGCGAAGAAAACATGGACCTCCTCGATGCATTGATCGATTCTCCCATTGAGTTCGTCGCCACTCGTCATGAACAGGGGGCGGCCTTCATGGCCGATGTCTACGGTCGCCTGACGGGAAAGGCGGGGGTCTGTCTGGCGACCCTCGGGCCGGGTGCGACCAACCTGATCACCGGTGTGGCCGATGCCTTTCTCGACCGCTCTCCCCTGGTGGCGATCTCCGGCCAGACGAAGCGTGAACTGCTCCATAAGGAGTCGCACCAGCATATCGATATTGTTCAAACCTTTAAGCAGATTACGAAATGGAATGTCGCCGTCGGGCTCTCCCGGACGATCCCCGAGGTTGTGCGGAAGGCCTTCAAGGTTGCCCAGACGGAAAAGCCGGGGCCCTGTCACATTGAACTGCCGGAAGACGTTGCGGCGATGGAAACGGAGGGCGCGCCGCTATCAGTGAAAGGCTTCAAACGGCCCCATACGGATCACAATGTCTGTGCCAAGGCGGCGGAGATTATCCAGCGGGCGAGACGACCGATCCTCCTGGCGGGCAACGGGGTGATCCGCGGTCGCGCCTCTCATATCCTCCGGGATTTTGTCGAAAAGACGCGGATTCCCGTGGCCAATACCTTTATGAGCAAGGGAGTTCTTCCTTCGAAGAGCAACTTGTCGCTCTCCACGATCGGGTTGCAGTCGCGGGATTTTATCTCCTGCGGTTTCGACCGGGCCGATCTGATCATCGCCGTCGGCTATGATCTGGTGGAATATGCCCCCTCCCTCTGGAATCGCGATCATAAACCGATCGTTCATATCGATTTTACTCCCAGCGAAATCGATGAACATTATATTCCGGAGATTGAAGTCATCGGCGACATTGCCGCCAACCTGACCTGCATGATGGACGATATCGGCGCCGGTCGGCAGGACGACTTTTCCATGGTGCTCAAACAGATGATGGAGGAAGAACTCTATGCATATGCCCAAGACGGCGCTTTTCCCGTGAAGCCGCAGAAAATCCTCTATGATGTCCGGAAGGTGATGAATCATGACGATATTCTCCTCTCCGATGTGGGGGCACACAAGATGTGGGTCGCCCGGATCTATCCTGCGGAAGAACCGAACACGGTATTGATTTCAAACGGTTTTGCCTCCATGGGGTTTGCCCTCCCCGGTGCGATCAGCGCCAAGATGCTCCATCCCGAACGGAAGATCCTCGCCGTCTGCGGGGACGGAGGATTCCTGATGAACTGTCAGGAATTGGAGACGGCCGTGCGATTGAAACTTCCGCTGGTAATCCTGATTTTTAATGATTCAAAATACGGGCTGATCGAATGGAAGCAGATCAACCAGTTTGGCCGGACCTATGGGGTCGACTTTAATAATCCCGACTTCGTGCAGTTGGCCCGTTCCTTCGGGGCGGCCGGGTACCGTGTGGAAGGGGCGGATGAACTGGCCCCGATTCTGCGGGAGGCCTTTGACGCCGGTGTTCCCGCCGTTGTCGATGTTCCCGTCGATTATCGGGAGAACCTGAAACTCACGAAGAAGTTGGGAAAGCTGGTCTGCTATATTTGATTTTGGGATTCATCCACTACTGCCGGTGGTGGATTGACCCCGGGATTCAGGGAGAAAACCAATGATCCGAGGCAATGAAGATATTCCCGAGGCGCTGTTGAACGCCTTCCGGCTGGAGAAGGGCGCTCAGGCGTTTTACCTCTCCGCTGCGGAACGGATCTCCGATGAAAACGGGGCCTCGATGTTCCGTCGTCTGGCGGGGATGGAAGAAAAGCATATGCACGAGATCTACAGCCTCTACAACGGGTTTCAAGGAGACCGGTCCCCGGTCTCCTTGCAACAGTTCAAGGAGGAGATCTCCGCGGAGTTCATGGAAAGCGGCGGAAAGATTGAGGCGGCTCTTTCCGATGTGAGCGGGCGCTTCTTTTTAGACTCCCGTGAAGTTCTTCGGCTTGCGCTGAAAGAGGAAGAGGCCGCCCGGAAACTCTATCTCCGTCTGGCGGAGCGATCCGAAGATTCCGGTACTGCCTCGCTCTATCGGAACCTGGCCGAGGATGAAATGGCCCATATGGAGATGATCCGGGAGGCACTGGAGCGGAAGGGAGGTTGATGGAAAATTGTATATCCTGGGTCTCTCCGGAAGTCCGAGGCGTCATGCCAATTCGGAATCGTTGCTCGATGAAGCCCTTCGGGGCGCCGAAGAGACGGGCGCACAAACGGAAAAGCTGATCGCCTCCCGATTCCGGAAACTCCTCCCCTGCGTGAATTGCGGGCACTGCCGCAAGACCGGTCGTTGTATCGTCGATGACGAAATGCAGGAGATCTATCCAAAGCTTGAGGCGGCCGACGGCCTCATCGTGGCCTCTCCCGTCTATTTCATGAATGTCTCCGCCTTCCTGAAAATCCTCATTGATCGGTGCCAGTGCTACTGGTCCCGTAAATACGTTCTCCGGGAGCCGCTCTTTCCGGATTCTCCCCGGCGCATCCGCAAGGGGCTTTTCCTGTCCACCGCAGGTCACGATCTTCCTTTGGTTTTCAGGGGCGCCCGGATGACCGTCCGGTCGATGTTTGATGTTCTTGAAGTGGAATACATGGACGAATATTTTGCCCTCTCCATCGAAGACCCCGGTGATGTACAAAAGACGCCGGACGCGATGGAGACGGTTTATCAACTGGGGGGGCGTCTGGTTCGAGCCTTGGGGGAGTGTGAAGAGTGAATGAGAAAAACAGGGAAGAAAAAGATTCTCTGGGCAGCCGGGAACTTCCGGCAGAGGCCTATTACGGCATCCAGACGTCCCGTGCCCTGGAGAATTTCCCCGTCAGCGGGCTGAAGGCGCATCCTTTTTTTGTCCGGGCTTACGTGTTGATTAAAAAGGCGGCCGCCGGGACCCATGAAACGCTCTCCCTCCTGGATGCGGAGACCGCCCATGCCGTCATCACCGCCGCCGATGAGGTCCTGTCCGGACGATTCGCCGACCAGTTCGTCGTCGATGTCTTCCAGGCGGGGGCGGGGACCTCCTTCAATATGAATGTGAACGAAGTCCTGGCCAACCGGGCGCTGGAGATCCTGGGGGACCGGAAGGGAAATTATCAGCGGGTCAGTCCCAACGATCATGTCAACAAGTCCCAGTCCACGAACGACACCTTTCCCACGGCGATGCACATTGCCTCGGTGATGCTTTTGCGGGAGCTTCTTCCGACGCTGTCCGGGCTTGCCCGGGCCCTGCGGGAAAAGGGCGATGAATTTGCGGGGATCATCAAGTCGGGACGGACCCATCTTCAGGATGCCGTGCCGGTCACCCTCGGCCAGGAGTTTACGGCCTATGCAAAGGCCGTGGAGAAGGCCGCGGACAGATTGCAGCGGAACGAAGAGGCGCTCCGGGAACTTTCCATCGGCGGGAGCGCCACGGGGACGGGGTTGAACGTTCCGGCCGGTTACCGGGAGGGAATGATCCGGCGACTCTCGGAACTCACGGGAATTCCCTTCCGGCCGGCGGAGGACCTGCGGGAGGCGATGCAAAGCCGCTCGGCAATGACCTCTCTCTCCTCAACCCTTCGAAACCTTGCCGTGGAGCTGACCCGGATTGCCAACGATCTTCGCCTGCTCAGTTCCGGACCCCGAACGGGGCTGGCCGAGATCCGATTGCCGGCCGTGCAACCCGGTTCCTCGATCATGCCCGGTAAGGTCAATCCCGTTATGGCGGAATGTCTGAACATGATTTGTTACCAGGTGATTGGGCATGACCATGTCGTAACCATGGCCGCCCAGGCCGGGCAGATGGAACTGAATGTGATGATGCCGGTGATGATCCACAATCTGCTGAGTTCCATGGAGATCCTGAAGAATTACCTTCCCCTTTTTACAGAGAAATGTGTGGAGGGGATTACGGCGAATCCGGAACGGTGCCGGGCCTATTTTGAAGGCAGTGTCGGCCTCGCGACGATTCTCAATACCCATATCGGCTATCTTGCCGCTGCGGAGCTGGCCAAGGAATCGGAAAAGACGGGCGTTTCCGTCCGGGAACTGATTCTGAAGAAAAATCTTCTTTCTGCCGAAGAGCTGGACCGGATTCTCGATCCGGACCGGATCACAGGGCAGGGGGGAGCATGATCCGGATCAGCGTACGGTTGAGATCCTTGCGAGTCAATTGACAGGATGGCCCCTTTTTGGTTACACTCGGGTCAGCGGATAGGATTTTTGCAGAAAGGAGCGATATTATGGAATATAGCGAAAAGGTCATGGATCATTTCATGAATCCCCGGAACGTTGGGGAAATCGAAGACGCCTCCGGTGTGGGAGAAGTCGGCAACCCGAGCTGCGGTGACGTGATGCGGATCTATCTCAAGATCAACGAAGGGGTGATCGAGGATGCCAAGTTCAAGACTTTCGGGTGCGGCGCCGCCATCGCCACCAGCAGCATGGCCACGGAGATGGTAAAGGGAAAGACGATCGAGGAGGCCATCAAGATTACGAACAATGTCGTGGCCGAGGCGCTGGGCGGGCTTCCCGCCGTCAAGATGCACTGTTCCGTCCTTGCCGAAGAGGCGTTGGAATCGGCTCTGACCGATTATTTCAAAAAACAGGGTGAATCGGAAGACAAGGTCAGGGAACTCAAGACCGCAGCTGGGATTCAGGTCCGCGAACATGACACCGACCATTAAAGCCGGAGTTCAGCAGGGTCTGTTGATTGATGATGCCTGTCTTTTTTGAAAAGAGGGAAACATGCCGGGGGCCTATCTCCCGATTCTCCTGTTGTTGATGATCCTCGGAGGGCTGGCCTGTTTCATCCTCTATCTCTCCCGGGTCATCGGTCCGAAGGAGATGACCGATGCGAAGGCGCAACCCTTTGAGAGCGGTATCCCCGCGGCGGTCTCCCATCACGGTCTTCTCTCCGTCCGTTATTATCTCATTGCCATGATCTTTATCCTCTTCGATATCGAAGTGGTCTTCCTCTATCCCTGGGCGGTTCTCTTTCGGCGGCTGGGGCTCTTCGGCTTTGTGGAAATCGTAATCTTTCTCGGGATTCTCGCCGTCGGTCTTGCTTATGCCTGGCGGAAGGGAGGGCTCGAATGGGAATAGAGCAATTGATCGGCCGGAAGGCCCTGACCACGCGCCTTGATGCCGCCGTCGGCTGGGCCCGGAAGTATTCCCTCTTTCAGTATCCCTTCGCCACGGCCTGCTGCTCCATGGAGTACATGTCCGTGGCCTGCGCCCATTATGACATCGACCGTTTCGGCGCCGGGCTTCCTCGCTGGTCACCCCGCCAGGCCGACCTTCTCATGGTGGTCGGGACCGTCAGTCACAAACTGGCTCCGATCCTCCGGCAGGTTTACGACCAGATGTGCAATCCCAAGTGGGTCTTCTCCTTCGGGGTCTGCGCGACCTCCGGCGGGTTTTACAACAACTATGCAACGGTGCAGGGGATCGATACGATCCTTCCCGTCGATATCTATGTGGCCGGATGTCCCCCCCGTCCCGAGGCGGTACTGGACGGACTGATCAAATTGCAGGAAAAGATCCGGAACGAAAAACAACAATACTGATGCCTGCGGACGTCTATGACGCTGTTTGAGGAAATCACCGAACACTTTTCAGACCCCATTTTCGACCGCCACTCCCGGCTGGGGGATGCGACCGTTATTCTTTCCCGTGACGCGTTGCCGGGGGTGATCCGGTTTCTGCGCGAAGAGAAACGCTTTGATTTCCTGATGGATCTGACGATCTGTGACGGCGGGATGGAAAAGAGCCCCCGCTTTGAAGCGGTTTATCATCTCTTCGCCTTTGAACGCAAAGAGCGTCTCCGGCTGAAGGTCCCCGTGGAGGAGTTCGATCCTCATCTTCCGACCCTGACGGGGGAATACCGCAACGCCGACTGGCTGGAACGGGAGGCCTGGGACATGTTCGGCGTCCGCTTCGACGGCCATCCCGATCTCCGCCGTCTTCTCATGTATCCGGGCTTCGAGGGACATCCCCTCCGGAAGGACTATCCCAAGGATCGCCGTCAGCCCCGGATCGGGCCGGGGAGCACACCGGCTACGGCCTTCGAACGGGAACCGGCCCTTCCGGAACGGTTGGGCAAGGCCCTAACTGCGGCGGGCGTGGCCGACCCGGGGGAAGAGATCATGTACCTCAACATGGGGCCTTCCCATCCGGCCATGCACGGCGTGGTGCGGGTCATGGCGGCCCTCAAGGGGGAGACGATCACCGCCTCCGATGTCGAGATCGGTTACATGCACCGCTGCTTTGAAAAAGAAGCCGAGACCCATTCCTACATGGGGGTCATCCCCTATACGGATCGGCTGAACTATGTCTCTCCGCTGATCAATAATGTCGGTTACGTCATGGCGGTGGAAAAACTCTTCGGCGTGACCACGCCGGAGCGGTGCCGATACATCCGGGTCATCCTGTCGGAGATCTCACGGATCGTCGATCACCTCACCTGCATCGGCGCCTTCGCCATGGAATTGGGCGCCTTTACCGTCTTTCTCTACCTGATGAAGGCCCGGGAATCTCTTTACGAACTGATCGGGGAGGTCACCGGGGCCCGGCTGACCACCTCCTACACCCGGATCGGCGGACTCCGGGGAGATCTGCCTCCCGGTTTCGACGGGGAATGCCGCGCCGCCTTCCGGAAGATCCGGAAGGACATTTCCGAATGTGATCGTCTCCTCACCCGGAACCGGATCTTTTATGACCGGATGCGGGGTGTCGGTGTGATTTCGGCTGCGGATGCGATTTCCTTCGGTTTTACCGGTCCCTGCCTTCGCGCCTCCGGTGTCTCCCATGATGTTCGGAAGAGTTCCCCCTATCTCATCTATGACCGGCTCGATTTTGAAGTTCCACTCGGAACGGAAGGGGACAACTACGACCGGTACCTCGTGCGCATTGCCGAGATGGAACAGAGCATGCGGATCGTCGAGCAGGCACTTGCAGACCTTCCGGACGGACCGGTCAATCTTGATGACCGACGGATGACCCTGCCGCCCAAAGAGGAGGTCTACAACAGCATCGAAGGTCTGATGAATCATTTCAAATTGATCATGGACGGTCACGGTATCCGTCCTCCCGCGGGCGAGGCCTATTTCCCGGTGGAAGGAGGGAACGGGGAACTCGGCTTCTATGTCGTCAGTGACGGGTCGGGGATTCCTGCACGGGTCCGTGTCCGGGCCCCCTGTTTTCACATGATCTCGGCGCTTTCTTACCTGATCCGGGGACAGATGATCGCCGATGTGGTCCCGATTTTCGGCACTTTGAACATGATTGCCGGGGAGTTGGATCGGTGAGGGTGGAAATTAGAAAATAAAACTGGAAATTTGAGAGTTCAAAGGCGAAAGGCATTCACCGTGAAGGGCATGAAGGGATTGAAGTAAAATCAAGATCAAAAGCATTCACCACGGAGTACACCGAGATCACAAAAGATGGAAAAGGCAAGATCGGAAGCGAAAAGCATTTAACCACGGGGAACACGGGGCGTCACGGGGAAGGCAAAAACCTGAAACCCATCTCTCGCAGAGCATGCGAAGGGCGCAGAGAAAGGCAAGGGGCGGAGACACAAAGCACAGAGGAAAAGCCAAAAATGAAAATGTAAGATCAACATCTGCGTAAGGGGGCGAACTCTTTTGTAGCGCCCCGGTTGATCCGGCGCAGTGGTTTCCACACGCCCCCGAAGCCGAGCATTAAGGAACCGGAAAGAGGATGTATGAATTTTCAGCTAAGCGAAGAAGAGGTTCAACAGATTCTTGCCCGCTACCCGCACCCTTCAGCGGCCCTCCTGCCGATGCTCCGCCTGATCCAGGGGCGGATCGGCTATATTCCGCCCGGGGCGGAGGTCTATGCCGCGGAGACCCTCGGGGTCGATCCGGTCCGGGTTCATGAGGTCGTGACCTTTTACAGCGCCTTCCGGGAAAAGCCGGCCGGACGGTACCTGATCCTGGTCTGCGAAAGTATCTCCTGTTCCCTTTCCGGCGGGGAGAATATCCTCTCTTTTCTGAAAGATTATCTGAAACTCGACGTTGGTGAGACCACGGAGGATCGGCGCTTCACGCTTGAGACCACGGAGTGTCTCGCACAGTGCGAACGTTCCCCCGCGGTGATGATCAACGGGGAGATCCATGCGCCGGCGACGCCGGATGAAGTAGAGAAAATTCTGTCGGAGCTTGCATAGATGTCCATAAAACTGGTCACCAGGAATTTTGACCGACCGGATTCGCATACCCTGCGAGTCTACCGGGAAGGAGGGGGATACGAGACCCTGCGGAAGGTTCTTGCAACCCGGACACCGCAAGAGGTGGTGGAGGAGGTGAAACGATCCAATCTCCGCGGCCGGGGCGGGGCCGGTTTTCCGACGGGGATGAAGTGGAGCTTTGTCCCTCGGGAGACAGGAAAGCCCGTCTATCTCTGCGTCAATGCCGATGAAGGGGAACCGGGGACCTTCAAGGACCGCTTTATCCTGGAGCAGGATCCTCACATGCTGTTGGAAGGGATCGGGATTGCCGCTTATGCCATCGGCGCACGTTACGCCTATCTCTATCTTCGGGGAGAGTTCGTCGAGGCCGGCCGCCGGGTGGAGGATGCCATTGCCGAGGCCTGTGAGGCGGGCCTGCTCGGTTCCGATCTCCCGGACAGTAAATTCTCCCTTGATCTCTATGTTCACTACGGCGCCGGGGCCTATATCTGCGGAGAAGAGACGGCCCTTTTAGAATCAATCGAGGGGAAGAAGGGATGGCCGAGGGTCCGTCCTCCATTTCCTGCCGTGAAAGGGCTTTTCGGTTCTCCCACCGTGATCAACAACGTGGAGACCCTAGCCAAGGTGCCTCATATCCTGGAGAAGGGGGCGGCCTGGTTTTCCGCCCTCGGGACGGAGAAAAGCGGTGGAACCAAGCTCTTTCCCGTCAGCGGCAAGGTCAACCGTCCCGGACTCTATGAGTATCCTCTCGGCACACCCCTCCGGACGATCATTGATGAGGGGGCGGGGGGTGTCAGTGCCGGGAAAAAGATCAAGGGAGTCATCCCCGGCGGGGCCTCCTGCCCGGTCCTGACCGCCGATGAGATTGACGTTCCCATGGATTATGACGCCCTGGCCAAGGTCGGTTCCATGCTCGGTTCCGGGGCGATCATTGTTCTCGATGAAGAGACCTCCATGTTAAAGACCCTGCTGAACCTGGAACGGTTTTTTGCCCATGAGTCATGCGGGCAGTGCACCCCCTGCCGGGAGGGGACCCGCTGGATCGTGCAGGTCCTGGAGCGGATTGCGGCGGGAAAGGGGGCACCGGAGGATCCGGATCTTCTCCTCGATATTGCCGCCCACATGGCGGGCCGGACGCTCTGTCCGTTGGGGGATGCCGCCGCCGGACCGGTGCGGAGTTTTGTGACGAAGTTCCGTGAGGAGTTCCTGGACCCGTTGAACAGCATGTAACCACGACACGAAGTTGATGAAACGGGCGAAGATCAAAGACAAAAACCGAAAAACATTGCACCACGGGGAACACGGGGTGTCACGGGGAAATACAAATGATAAAAAAGTCAAAGTGCATGTCAATTCGAAGGCAGGATTCATAAATGCCCACCTTAATGATCGATGACCGAAAGATTACCGTGGAACCGGGGACGACGGTCATGCAGGCGGCCGACCGGCTGGGGATTTTTATCCCCCGTTTCTGTTATCACCCCGGACTTTCCGCCGTCGGGAGTTGCCGGATGTGTATGGTGGAGGTCGAAAAGATTCCCAAGCTCCAGACCGCCTGTACCACGCCGGTAGTGGAGGGGATGGTGGTTCATACCTACACGGAACAGGTGATGGACGCCCGGAGGTCCGTTCTCGAATTTCTTCTGATCAATCATCCTCTTGATTGCCCGATCTGCGATAAGGCCGGGGAGTGTTATCTTCAGGACGACTACATGGAATATGCACGTTATACCCCCCGGTACAAAGAGACCCGGTGGAAAAAACGAAAGGTCCATATTTTGGGGCCGACGATCGTGATGGATGAGGAGCGGTGTGTCCTCTGTTCCCGGTGCGTCCGCTTCCTTCAGGAGGTGACGGGGAAACAGAGACTGGGTATTTTTGAACGGGGCGCCCGCTCCGTCCTCTCCACTTTTCCCGGTCAGACCCTGACCGATCCCTATTGTGGGAACATCGTCGACCTCTGTCCCGTGGGGGCGTTGACGGACCGGACATTCCGTTTCCAACAGCGGGTCTGGATGTTGCGCCGGGGAGAATCGATCTGTCCTTACTGTGCCCGGGGGTGCAATATTGCCGTTGACTATAATGAACGGAGCGACGTCCAGATCAACGACCGTCGTGTCTACCGGTTCCGACCCCGTTTCAACCCGAAGGTCAACGGGCACTGGATCTGTGACCGGGGACGGTACGCTTACCGGTTCATAGACGATGCACGCCGACTTCGGGAACCGATGCTGCGGGAGGGCAAAAGACTTGTCCCCTCCGGATGGGAGCGGACTCTCAAACGGGTTGCCCGGCGGATCCGGGAGGTTCTCGATACTTTTGGTCCGGAGGGGATGGGGCTGATCCTGCTCCCCTCCGTGACGATCGGGACGGCCCGCCGGGTACGGAAACTCTTTGTCGATGATCTCGGTCTGACCCGGATTGCGACCGGACCTTCTATCGATCCCGAGGCCGATGAGGATTCGATCCTTCTGCGGCGGGACCGTTTTCCGAACCGGGGCGGACTTGTCGCTGCGGGTTTTCCTGATGGGGATCCGGGAGCGGTCACCGAAGGGGTCCTGAGGGGATGGGCGACGGGCAAGATCAAGCTCCTCTACGTTATCGGAGACGATCTGCCCCGTTTTTTTGAGGAGACCTCCTCTTTTTCCATCCCCTCTGCCGGGGGAATCCTGATCCTGCAACGAAGCATGGAAGGTCCGGAGGATGACTTTGCCCGGATGCTCCTCCCTTCGGCCATGACGGCGGAGACGGCAGGGAGTTTCGTCAATTTTGAAGGGGAGGAGCAGACCTTCTCTGCGGTCCTGCCTCCTCTGGAGGAGGCCCTCCCCGATGAAGAGATTCTGGGGCGGTTATCCCTGCTCCTCGGACTGAAAGGGGAAGAGGCGTGCCGGCATGAAAATTCGGTTGAGGAGGAGCAGGGATGACGGTGTTGATCCTCCTGGCCAAGATCTTTATCATGATCGGTTTTCTCATGACCATGGCTGTTCTGCTCACCTGGGTGGAACGGAAGCAGAGTGCACTCATGCAGGATCGGATCGGCGCCAACCGGGCCGACATCTTCGGGTTTCGTATGCTCGGTCTCTTCCATCCCCTGGCCGATGCGATCAAACTGCTGACCAAGGAGGATTTTATCCCCCCGTCGGGGGATCGTTTTCTGCACACCCTCGCCCCCTGGATCGCCTTTACGACGGCCCTAGCCGCCTTTGCCGTGATCCCCTTCGGGCCGCCGGTTCATCTCTTCGGCCGGGAGATCACCCTGCAGGTGGCCGACCCGCCCATCGGGATTCTCTTCGTCTTTGTCATCACGGGGCTTTCCATCTACGGTGTCGTACTGGCCGGCTGGGCATCGGGAAACCGTTACGGTTTGTTGGGTGCCCTGCGGGGCGCTGCCCAGACGATCTCTTATGAGGTCTCCATGGGGCTTTCCGTTATCGGTTTGTTGATGGTCTTCGGTTCTCTCAGTCCGGCCGCGATCTCCGAGGCGCAGGGCGGGTTACTCTTCGGCGTTTTTCCCCGGTGGGGGATCCTGGTCCAGCCCATAGGTTTCCTGATCTTTTTTACCGCCGCCATCGCAGAGACGAAGCGGATCCCCTTTGATCTTCCCGAAGGGGAATCGGAGATCATCGGCTTCTTTGTCGAATACAGCGGGATGAAGTTCGGGATGATGTGGTTGGGCGAGTTCGTCGAGATTGTTGTCATGTCGGGACTCATTGCGGTCCTCTTCTTCGGTGGATGGCAGGTTCCTTATCTGACGCCGGCCGGCTTTCTTTTCCCGGGCGGGGGATCCATCGCCCTTCCGGAAGGCATTGTCCTGGGGTTGCAGATTGGCGCATTCTTGGGGAAGGTGGTCTTCTTCTGCTGGTTTCAGATGCTTGTGCGCTGGACCCTGCCCCGGTTCCGGTACGACCAGTTGATGCGACTCGGATGGAAGGTACTTCTGCCGTTGTCGCTTCTCAATATCCTGGTTACCGGCATGGTTCTGCTGACATGGGGTGCGTGAAATGAAGAAGGATCGAATTTCTCAAAAACGATTGAACTTTCCGGAGCGGCTCTATCTTGCAGAGATTCTCAGGGGCTTATGGATCACGGGGAAGCACTTCTTCCGGAATTTCCTGATGCATATCGGCCGGGCGTTGGGTGTGGTGAAGAAGCGCCGGGGGGCGGTGACGATCCAGTACCCGGAAGAGTGCAGACCGATCCCCGCAGGCTACCGGGCGCGGCACCGTCTGCTGCGGCGGGAAGACGGGAGCCCGAAATGTGTCGCCTGCATGATGTGTCCGACCATCTGTCCGGCCAACTGTATTCACATCCGGGCGGCGGAGAGCCCGGACCCGACGATCGAAAAATATCCCGTCGAATTCAGGATCAACCTTGACCGGTGCGTCATGTGCGGATTTTGTGTGGAGGCCTGTCCCGTGGACGCCATCCGGATGGACACGGGCGTGGTCGAGATGTCCGCTTCCGACCGGGAGGAATTCGTTACCGTCCTCGATTTCCTGCTCGATTCAAAGCCTGCGAAGAACCCTGTGTAGTGCCGAACATGGAATGAAAGATCCGGCTTTCGTCCGGCGCGTTTCAATCGAGCTCTCAAAATGCGGGATCCGGAGGCTCCCTCTTTCACTTGCAAAGCCCGCCGCCTTTCACTACTATAAAAGCATGAAACGAAAGGGAAAGGGAGTTCCGCTGACACTCCTGCAGATGGATACGTCAAAGGATGGAGGTGGCTGCGTAGACCGGGTGTTGCACACGCTCGGTTCGATCGTCCGGAAGAAGGGAGGGATTGTTCTTCTGCCGGAGATCTGGTCCGGTGATTTTGCCTGGCCGGAGATTGAGGCCACAGCCCACAAGACACCGGCGATTCTCAAAGAACTCTGCCGTATCAGCCGGGACCACTCCTCACTCATCGTCGGTTCCCTTCCGGAGCGAAGGGGAGAGCATCTCCTGAACACCGCCTTCCTCGTTGAAGACGGCAGGGTTCTCGGTCGTTATGTCAAACAGTATCTCTTCTCTCCGATGGAGGAGGACCGGTACTTTTCCACCCGGCGGAGCCGGAAGGTCTTTGACACGAAGTACGGAAAGATCGGCGTGGCGATCTGTTTTGACCTCCGCTTCCCCGAATCCTTCCGGACCTTCCACAGATCGGGGGGATGGCTGATCCTCGTTCCGGCACAGTGGCCGAAGCCGAGGTGTGCCCATTGGGAGACGCTCCTGGTTGCCCGGGCGATTGAGAACCAGGCTTTTGTGGCCGGGTGCAACCGTGTCGGCAAAACGGGAAGGACTTCCTTCTGCGGCGGATCGATGATTGTCGACCCGTGGGGAAAGGTTCTTGCCCGGGGGAAGGGGAGACACGGCATGGTCTCTGCTGTTGTCCACCCCGGTCGCACGGATGAAGTCCGCAAAAGCATTCCAATGAACGGCATCGGGTGATTGAATTATGGAGCGTATCCTCGCAGAATTTCTCAGCTATATCCAGGTCGAAAAGGGGTTGGCCGACAATACCTTGATTGCCTACCGGAGGGACCTCAATCATTTCTTTGCTTTCCTGAAAAACGAAAAGATTACGAAGCTTGAACAGGTGGACCGTCATGCCGTCCTCTCCTATCAGGTTCGGATCAAGCGGTCGGGGCTCCAGCTCTCCACTGTCCGGCGGCGCATGGTCAGTGTGCGGGCCTTCTTCCGTTTTTTAATCCTCGAAGGGAAAGCCGTAACCGATCCCACGGAGAATGTCGAAACCCCGAAAGGTTTGCAGCACCTTCCGGAGACCCTGACACCTGCCGATGTGGATAAACTCCTTGCATCCCCGGACCCGGCCAACCCCCTCGGCATGCGGGACCGGGCGATGCTGGAACTCCTCTATGCCACGGGACTGCGGGTCAGTGAACTGGTGGGCCTTCGTCTGGCGGATCTCAATTTAGAGGTGGGCTACCTGGTCACCCTCGGCAAGGGGAGCAAGGAGCGGTTGGTTCCCATGGGGGATGCCGCGCGGAAGAAGATTGAGGAGTATTTGTCAGCCGGCCGACGGCGCCTGATCAAATTGAAATTTTCGGACATCCTTTTTCCCAACCGTTTCGGAGACCCGATGAGCCGTCAGGGTTTTTTCAAAATCATCAAAAAATATGCCCTGCGTGCCGGGATCCGGAAGACGATCTCTCCCCATACTCTCCGCCACTCCTTTGCCAGCCATCTCCTCGAAAACGGCGCCGACCTCCGGTCGGTCCAGATGATGCTCGGCCATGCCGATATCTCCACTACCCAGATCTATACGCATGTCACCAGGGAACGGCTGAAAAAGGTCTTCGAAAAACATCATCCGCGGGCATAGTGTTTCATCAAACACTTGTTTGTTCCCGAAAAATCGGTTTGTATGGTGGCGGAAAGGACCGAATTAAAGTGCTTTTTCCCTGATCCGGGAAAAACATCTAAAGTATGGGATATTATTTACCGATATCATTCATTGTTCACGTTAGATAAGTTCTTTCGTTCAGGTCATAAATGAGGAGGAAGACCATGGGATCTCACCTGGAGAAGACCATCTACACGTTCCTTGCGCTTATTGCCGTCCCGGTTTTTTATGTTTTTCATGGAATGAACGGCTTCTCCTCTGGAATAGTCATTCTCCTGCTGGTTTTGTTCGCAGCGACAGTGATCATGGTCTTCAGATTTTTTCTCAGGATGCATTCACAGTCGGAAGAAATATCACAATTCGTCCAACAAGTGTCCGAAGGGAATCTGAGCGTTCATCACAAGACATCCTTAAAAACAATTTCCAGGAGATTGCAACAATCGTTGCACAACATGACCTGCAAGACCGGACAGTCCATTGATCATATTTTGCAATCCTCCGCCGTTCTGGCTTCCGAAAACAGCGTGTTGTCGGTGGAAGCGCAGAAGAGCCGGATCGAAGCGGATATGCAGCAGGAACAGTCGGCGGCCATTGCAACTGCTTCCGAAGAAATCTCACAGACGGTTGCCGATATTGCCCGTAACTGTGACGTTGCTTCAGAGACCTCCGGGAAGGTTCTGAAACTGGGGGAAAAAGGAAAGGAGGCGCTGCGTGTTACGATGGATCATATCGGCCTTCTTTCCGATACATCCGAAAAACTGGCTTCCATGATCAACCAGTTGGATGCCAAAACGGAGAACGTTGGAGAAATTATCGGGCTGATTGAGGATATCGCGGACCAGACGAATCTTCTCGCATTAAATGCAGCGATCGAGGCGGCCCGTGCCGGTAATGCCGGAAGGGGGTTTTCCGTTGTCGCGGAAGAAGTCCGAAAATTAGCGGAAAAAACCATGCAGGCCACCGGTCGGATCACGACCACGATCACTTCGATCCAGAAGGAGGCCCGGGATACGTCCGAATCCACCGAGAAAGCGGTCAGGGAAATTAAAGAGAGTCATGAATCGATGATCAAAACGCAATCGATCCTTACGGAAATTGTCGATGCAGTCCAGGATTCCTCCGAACAGATCACACAGATCACGGCGGCCGTCAACGAACAAACCACGGCTACGGAAGAGATCGCAGCGAATATCCACAAAATTTCCGATTCCGCCCGGGCGATTTCAAACCATGGAAAAAATTTACTTTCCGGAATCAACAAGACGTCCGGGATTATTGCGGATCTGAATTCGTCTCTCGGCCATTTCCGGATCGATCCGGAACCGGCCACCTTGCTGGAACTGACCAAGGCGGACCATCGTTTCTGGGTCCAGCGTCTTTACAAGATGGTGTACGGAGAAGAGAGGATTGCTCCTAAAGAAATGACCGATCACCATCAATGCAGGCTGGGCAAGTGGTATTTCGGAGAGGGAAAGGATATCTGCGGCGTTTATGGTGAATTCATCGCGCTGGATTCGCCTCATAAACAGTTGCATGAAAAAGCCCGACTTTGCATCGAACGTTTCAATGCCGGAGATCTCCATGCAGCCGAAACATTGTTGGGGGAGATTGAAGAGATCTCTCATGATGTCGTCGGGTTGCTCGACGAGTTGAAGAGGCATTGCTTGGGCCAGGCCGGAATGGCGGAAACGACCCGAATGCCGCAATCTGTTTTTCCAAAAGAAACGGATCGGGTCCTGGAAAAAACAGCATAGGTCTTCGGCATCCGGTTCCGGGGAGTTCACACCCTTCTGATCTACCTGGAGCTGAAAAACCGGATCCTTTCCACCGGTCCCTTTGATAGATCCTGCAAGTTTACACTGCATCGTTCTTCCACCGAGATTTGATGTCGAATCTGCCCGCAAAGAGCGGGCTTTCCGCACCGCCGGGAGGGGTATTCCTTAACGGCAGCATCTCCTTTGTTACCATCGGACACCGAAATTTTGCCGTCGGCTTGACCCTTTTCGGGGAATTTGCTAAGTTTAATACGGGCGATGTAATTTTATTTTATCTTGAATGGAACCGTTTGATGAGGAATAGGAAATGACCCCTGTCGTGGATGAGGAGAAATGCATCGGTTGTGGAAGCTGTTCGGATATTTGCCCGGCCGTGTTTTTTTTAAATGAGGATACGGAAAAGGCGGAGGTGATCGACGAAGACGGGTGCGACATTGCCGGTTGCTGCGAAGCTGCTGCCGAGAACTGTCCCGTGGATGCGATCACTCTCGAATAACAGGTTATGAATATCGATTCCTATGATTTCGGCAGGTTGGTGGTGGAAGGGAGGGAATACCGCAACGATGTCATCCTGCTTCCCGGCCGGGTGATCGACCCCTGGTGGCGCAAGGAAGGGCATCGGTTGCAGGAGGAAGATCTGGCATCGGTGATGATGGTTCCTCTTCGGCTCCTGGTGATCGGGACCGGGATGGATGGGAAGATGCAAGTTCCGGAAGAAGCGGTTTCCTTCCTGCGGGATGCGGGGGTCGAGCCAATGGTGCTGAAAAGCCGTGAAGCCTGCAGAGTATTTAATGAGGAATCGAAGCAAGGAGGCGTGGCCGGAGCTTTCCATCTGACCTGCTGAGACAGGAGAGAGTGAAACAGGAGAGGGAAAGTTTTATGAACTATGCAAAGATAAAAAAAGCGTGTCCCAACATTCAGCAGAATCTGTCGGACTGTAACTGTTCCTATACTTCCTGTGACAAGACTGGACTCTGCTGTCGTTGCGTGGCCTATCATCGGGCGAATCGTGAACTGCCGGCCTGCTTCTTTCCTGATGACGTGGAAAAGGGATGGGACCGCTCCTTTCGTAATTTTATCGAGACCTGGAAAGACAAGGTCTGAACCGCCTTCAGGGTAGATCAATTTTTCACTGATGGAGAGATCGTTATGAGCTTTGAAAACGCCTGTCCCGGGTCCAAAAAATTTATTCAGCCGTCTCCCGAAGAATTTTGTTGCAAGGAATGCGGCGCCAGGGTGGAGATCTGGTCCGACGAAATGACCGCCGAATGCCCCCGGTGCGGCGGGAAGGTGAGCCGCGTCAAGGAGGCGACCTGTCTGGATCACTGCCCGAAGGCGGAGCAGTGTCTCGGCGTGATGAAATACAATAAACTTCTTCGCGACGGGATGATCACGAAGAAAAACCTCTCCGGAGAATCTTCCGAAACCTCGGAAAAAGATTAGATTTTCTTGACAAAGTTTATCTTACTTTGTTACCATTCCCCGTTGTCTGCATTTTAATGAATTGGAGCAGGAACCGGTGACGTTTCAGGAATTGATACTCGCCCTGCAGGGGTTTTGGGCCAAAAAAGGGTGTCTGATCCATCAGGGGTATGATACCGAAGTCGGGGCGGGGACCTTCAATCCGGCCACCTTCTTGAGAGCCCTTGGTCCGGAACCGTGGAACGCCGCCTACGTGGAGCCGTCCCGTCGGCCGACGGACGGCCGGTATGGGAATAACCCCAACCGCCTGCAACACTATTATCAATTTCAGGTCGTGATGAAACCCTCTCCCAAGGAGATTCAGGATGTCTATCTGGAAAGTCTCGTGGAGATCGGGATCGACCCGCTGCAGCACGATATCCGTTTCGTGGAAGACGACTGGGAATCCCCGACATTAGGGGCTTGGGGGCTCGGGTGGGAGGTCTGGCTCGACGGGATGGAGATTACCCAGTTTACTTATTTTCAGCAGGTGGGCGGCATCGACCTGACCCCGGTCACGTCGGAGATCACCTATGGACTGGAGCGGATCTGTATGTACTTGCAGCAGGTGGACAACGTCTATGCCCTGCAATGGGACCAGAGGCTGACCTACGGAGACATTCATCACGAAGATGAGGTGCAG
The DNA here is from genome assembly GCA_013151235.1 of Deltaproteobacteria bacterium. Taxonomy (NCBI): domain Bacteria; kingdom Pseudomonadati; phylum Myxococcota; class Myxococcia; species Deltaproteobacteria bacterium. Next base: position 23,352 of record JAADIO010000027.1, read on the forward strand.
TTTTCCCGCTACAATTTTGAAGAGGCCGATGTGGCCATGCAGTTGACACTTTTTGATCTGTATGAGAAGGAATCCCTCCGCCTGAGCAAGGCGGGGCTGGCCCTTCCCGCTTACGATTACTGTCTAAAATGTTCTCATGCCTTCAATATGCTTGATGCCCGGGGTGCCATCAGTGTTACGGAACGGACCGGCTACATCGGCCGGGTCCGGAACCTCGCGCGAAAATGTGCCCGGGGGTATCTGGAACTCCGTGAAGAGAAGGGATTTCCCCTCACAGAAAAGGCATCCGAGCCGTCGGTAAAGAGCTGACGATCTCCCGAGGAAAAGCCGTTCCATGGTCAAAGAACTGTTGCTGGAAATCGGAACCGAAGAGATCCCCGCCGCTTTTCTGCCCGGGGCGATGGCGCATCTGCAGACTCTCTGTGAAAAATTCTGTGCCGAGGAACGGTTGTCCTTCAACGCGGTCCGGTGCTACGCCACCCCGCGCCGGCTGATTCTCCATGTGGAAGGTCTGGCCGATCGTCAGGAAGATCTGAGCCGGAAGGTGATCGGTCCGCCCAAATCCGCAGGTTACGACAAAGAAGGGAATCCCACGAAGGCCGCCACCGGTTTTGCCCGGAGCCAGGGAGTGGAGGTCTCCGACCTGATCATTGAGGAGACCCCCCGGGGAGACTATCTTGCCGTCATTCGGGAAGAAACCGGCCGGGAGACGCCGGAACTTCTCTCCGACGGCTTGCCGAAAATAATCACTTCCATTCATTTTCCCAAATCGATGCGCTGGGGAAGCGGGACGCTTCGCTTCGTCCGTCCGATTCACTGGGTTCTGGCGATTTATGATGATGCAGTGATCCCTTTCGAGATTGACGGGATCCGCAGCGGGAATCTTTCCCGGGGGCACCGCTTCATGAGTCCCGGCTCGTTTACCGTACACAGCTACAAATCCTACAAGGCCTCCGCCCGCGAGCGTTTCGTCATGTACGATCTTCAGGAGCGGGTGGATGTCATACATCGCCAGATTTCAGCGATTGAAAAAGAGGTGAAGGGGAGGGTGATCCCGGATGAGGCGTTGCTTCAGGAGGTGGCCTGCCTGGTGGAGTTTCCCACGGTCCTCTGCGGCGGCTTTGATACCGATTTTCTTGCGATCCCCCGGCAGGTGTTGATTACGTCCATGCGGGAACATCAACGCTATTTCTCCATGGAAAACAAAAAGGGCGATCTGATTCCCTATTTCATCACCGTGAGTAATACCCGTCCCAAGGATACGTCGACGATTGTCGCCGGCAACGAACGGGTGTTGCGGGCCCGGTTGACGGACGCGGCCTACTTCTTCGAAACCGATCGGAAACATTCCTTGTCGGACTTTACTGCATCCTTGCAAGGGGTGACCTTTCAAGAAAAGTTAGGAACCTTGGCGGAGAAAGTGGAGCGGATCCGGAAACTGGCTCAGGGACTGGCGGAAAAGATCGGCCTTATCGACCCGGATGCATTGGACCGGGTGGTGTCGCTCTGCAAGGCCGATCTCTGTACGGAGATGGTCGGAGAGTTTCCTTCCCTGCAGGGGGTGATGGGGCGGGAGTATGCTCTTCTGTCCGGAGAGTCCGATGCCGTTGCCTCTGCTATCGAGGAGCATTACCGGCCCCGTTTCGTGGGAGATCTTCTCCCGGAGAGCGACCTGGGCGCCGTGGTGAGCCTGGCCGACAAGATGGATACCATTGCCGGCTGTTTTGCGGTTGGGCTGAAACCTTCCGGTTCCGTCGATCCCTATGCCCTGCGTCGTCAGACCCTGGCGATCCTGGGAATCCTGCAGAAGAAAGGATATCCCGTGGGATTGGGAGAGATGACCGAGGTTGCACTGCAGGCGTTACAGGGGAAAGTCGATGTGGATACCGGAGCGTGCCGTGATGAAATCCTCGGCTATTTCAGGGGAAGGCTTTCCGCAATGCTAACGGGTGAAGAACATCGATATGATACGGTCGATGCCGTTTTAGGGGCCGGTTTTGACCGTGTTCGAGAAACCCGGGCCCGGGTGGAAGCACTCTCCCGTTTTCGGGAGGAGCCTCTCTTTGAGCCCTTTACCGTGGTCTGCAAGCGGGCGATGAATATCATCAAAGATCATCATGGGAGTGATGTCGACCCGGCCCTGTTTAAAGAAACCTGTGAGCGGGATCTCTTCGAGGCGGCGGCGAAGGTGGAGGACGAGCTTCCGGCGTTGCTGGATACGGGTCAATACGGTGGGGCGCTGAATGCCATTGCTGCCTTGCGGGACCCGATCGATCAATTTTTCGAAGGGGTCCTGGTCATGGACAAGGAGAAGGCGATCCGGAACAACCGGCTTGCCCTGCTGACCCGTATTGCCTCATTGATTTCTCCGATTGCCGATTTTTCCAGGATTGTCATTGAATGATTTCCTTTTTGGTTGCCTCGGCTCCGGATTTCATTTATATTGTCTCATCCGGTTGACAAATGATGCTGGTTGTAAATCGTGCGGCGCTCGAATGTCCGCCTGCGTGTTGCATGCAAACAGCCTGCTGCATCTATCCGGCAGGCATTGCACACCGACCTGTTGACCGGTTTGCAGGGAAGATCCCGTAAATCAAGAAACCTGAATACTGGTTTGGCTTTTCATTTTGGAAGGGAGGAAGTAATGGCCAAGAAGAATAAGTACGTATACCTCTTTGCAAATGGGAAGGCGGATGGAAAAGGGACCTGGAAGGAGCTCCTCGGCGGAAAGGGCGCCGGTCTGGCGGAGATGACCAACCTTGGAATCCCTGTTCCCGCCGGTTTTACGATTACCACGGATGTTTGTACGGAATTCTACAAAAACCGTCGGAACTACCCCGCCGGTCTGAAGCAGCAGGTGGAAGACGCCCTGGCAAAGGTGGAGAAGGCGATGGAAATGAAGTTCGGCGACCCGGAAAGGCCTCTGTTGGTTTCCGTCCGTTCCGGTGCCCGGCAGTCGATGCCGGGCATGATGGAAACGGTCCTGAACGTCGGTTTGACCACCCGGACGATTCCCGGCATGATCGCCCGGAGCGGTAACGAGCGCTTTGTCTATGATGCCTATCGCCGCCTGATCATGATGTATGCCGATGTGGTAATGGAGAAGGCCGCAGGGATCGAACCCCAGGAAGATCAAGGGATCCGCCAGCAGTTTGAGCATGAAATAGAAAAGATGAAAAAGGCAAAGGGGTACGAATCAGATACGGACCTGTCGGTCGATGATCTGAAAAAACTTTGTACTCTCTTTAAAAAGAAGATCCGGAAAGTTCTGGGGAAGTCCTTTCCAGACGATCCCATGGAACAACTCTGGGGCGGGATCGGCGCCGTTTTTCTTTCCTGGAACGGGAAACGGGCGATTTCCTACCGGAAGATCGAAGGGATTCCGGAAGAATGGGGGACGGCGGTCAATGTCCAGTCCATGGTCTTCGGAAACACCGGAGCGCAAAGCGGCACAGGCGTTGCCTTTACCCGAAACCCGGCCACGGGTGAGCATGTCTTCTTCGGTGAATATCTGATGAATGCACAGGGCGAAGATGTAGTGGCCGGGACCCGGACACCGCAACCGATCAACAAAAAGCAGAAGGGGAGCAGCAAACTCCAGTCTCTGGAAGAAGAGATGCCTCGGATTTACAAACAACTGGTCAGAATTCAGAAGAAGCTGGAGACTCACTTTCGGGATATGCAGGACCTGGAGTTTACCATTCAGGACGGGAAGCTCTGGATGCTTCAGACCCGCGTCGGGAAACGGAACGGGACGGCCGCCGTACGGATGGCCGTGGAAATGGCCAAGGAGCGTCTGATCTCTCAGAAAGAGGCCCTGCTTCGGGTTGCGCCCCACCAGTTGGATGAACTCCTTCATCCCATGGTTGATCCCGCAGCGGAGAAGAAAGCCAGAGTCCTTGCGAAAGGACTTCCCGCCGGACCCGGTGGGGCCTGGGGACAAGTGGTCTTTACCGCCGATGATGCGGAATCCTGGGCCAAGAAAGGGAAGAAGGTGATCCTGGTCCGGAACGAGACTTCCCCCGAGGATGTCCACGGAATGCATGCCGCGGAAGCGGTGCTGACAGCCAAGGGTGGAATGACGAGCCACGCCGCCCTGGTTGCCCGCGGATGGGGAAAATGCTGTATCGTGGGATGCGGCGACCTGGACATTAATCTGAAGAAACGGGAAGTCTCCGTCGGGAAGGTGGTGATCAAGGAAGGGGAATGGATCACCTTGAATGGAACCAGGGGGCTGGTCTATCCGGGGAAGTTGAACCTGCACTCCGTCGATCCGGAGAAAGACCCCCATTACAAGACCCTCATGAAATGGGCGGACAAGACCCGGAAACTCGGGGTCCGGACCAATGCCGAATCACCGGCCGATGCGGCCCTGGCACGGACTTTTGGTGCCGAGGGGATCGGCCTCTGCCGGACGGAACATATGTTCTTCGGACCGGAGCGAATCAAGGCGATTCGTGAGATGATTGTCGCCGAGGATGACGCCGGACGGCGTAAAGCCGTGATGAAGCTTCTGCCTTTTCAGAAAAAAGATTTTATGGGAATCCTCAAGGCAATGGAAGGATGCCCTGTGACCATCCGGACCCTCGACCCGCCGCTTCATGAATTCGTCACCCTCGACAAGCAGCAGACCCGGGAGCTTGCGAAAGACCTCGGGATAACCACGAAGAAGCTGGAAGCACGCATCGCCCAGCTCCATGAACTTAACCCGATGCTGGGACACCGGGGCTGCCGTCTCGGGATCACCTATCCGGAGGTTACGGAGATGCAGGCTCGGGCGATCTTTGAAGCGGCCGCCGAGCTGACCCGAAAAGGGCACAAGGTTTATCCCGAAGTAATGATTCCCCTCGTGGGGAGTCCCTCGGAGTTGGAGAATCAGCGGATCCTTGTGGAAAATGTCGCTCGGGAGGTCACGCAGAAGAAAGGGAAATTCCCCTACATGATCGGAACGATGATCGAGGTGCCGCGGGCCTGCGTTGCCGCGGATAAGATCGCAGAACACGCGGAGTTTTTCTCCTTCGGCACCAATGATCTCACACAGACGACCTTTGGCTTTTCCCGCGACGATATCGGTTCTTTCCTGCCGGAATACCTTGACCGGAAGATCCTTACGGCGGATCCTTTTCAGACACTGGATCAAAGCGGTGTCGGCGAGTTGGTGGCCCTTGGAGTCCGGAAAGGGAGAAAAACCCGAAAGAATCTGAAGATTGGGATCTGCGGTGAGCACGGCGGTGATCCTGCATCAATCGAGTTCTTTCATCGTGTCGGGCTGAATTATGTGAGCTGTTCCCCCTTCCGGGTGCCGATTGCCCGTTTGGCCGCGGCCCAGGCGGCATTGCGGTAAGCAGGGCGGGCTGATTTCGGCCTGCGGCTTGCGGGATGGGCTAAAAGGAGGCAGGCCTGTTCGTAAACCCTCTGACATACCCGGAGGGCCTGCCTGTTCAGGCCCGTCCGCAGACAGGCCTCCGTATTTATGAACAGGGCCATGACACAATCCTTTTGTACACTTTCGGGGAATAGACTCGAAAGAAGAAAAACTGTAAAAAGAACTCAGGGTCTGATAATCGCCTGAGTGGTTGACTAGTTTGACCCTGTTGCCCCGACGGCTTGTCCGTCGGGGCCTTTTTGTTTTTTTCGGCATGGACGGGTAGCGGACCTACGAAGCGGTCACCCGGATACATCCCGGCCAAAAGGCCGTCGCCGCCAGCGGCTTCTCCCGGGACGATGAGGTGAAGAAAGCGCAGGCGTTTGACGTTGGACAGTTTATCAAGAAACCATACTTGATCACGCAGATCGGGCTGGCTGTTCAACAAGCCTTGCAAGATTGATTGTTGGGAATCGGGCTGCACATGGATAGGTCCGTATGCAATGTGCAGCTCGACCCTATAAGTCATCCTCCTTTGGAACCGGCTCAAATACCGCCGTTTTTATGCATCGGGCCACGAAGTTCCAGCAGTGTTTTGATGGTCGGCTCAAAGGCCTTTGCCGTGTTGCTCTGACCATAAGTATCCATGAACGGTTTTCCCCGATCGCAGGATTCGACCATGAGCGGATCGATGGGAATGCGTCCGAGGAAGGGGACATCAAGTTCCGTGGCCATTGATTGGCCTCCCCCCCTGCTGAAGATGTCGACATGTTCTTTACAGTTCGGACAGACGAAGCCGCTCATGTTCTCAATGACGCCCAAAACAGGAAGGTTTGTATTCCTGCAAAAGGTAATGGAGCGCCTCACGTCGGCTACGGCGATACCCTGAGGCGTCGTCACCACGACCGCTCCGTCGGCATCTTCCAGAAGCTGGACGACGGAGAGTGGTTCGTCGCCCGTCCCCGGGGGACAGTCCACAATCAGATAATCGAGTACACCCCACTGCACCTCCGTAATAAACTGCCGGATCAGACCATGCTTCAATGGGGCCCGCCAAATGACGGCGTGGTCCCGATCCGGGACCAGGAAACCGATCGACACCACCAGCAGGTTCGGATTATAACGGATCGGAACAAGACCGTCCGGAGATTTCTTCGGGACCCCATCTTCCAGCCCAAGCATTCTGGGAATGGAAGGCCCATGGATGTCGATGTCCATCAACCCCACCCTCTTGTCCTGAAGCGACAGGGCCACGGCCATGTTGGCCGCCACGGTACTCTTGCCCACCCCTCCCTTGCCTGAAAGAACGATGATCTTGTGCTTGATGTTGCAGGTGATGTTCTGAACCTCAAGTCGATCTTTCAGTTCGTCCAGGGCTTCCTGATCCGGATGCCCTCCGGATGCACAACTTCCACAATTGTTCTTCTCTCCATTTTCTTCGCTCATTTCCAACCTCCTTTGAGTCTTTGTCGGTTCCGTGGGACAGGGCTTGTCGGCGTAACGATCCCGGAAAACACCCGTCCCGGAATAATGTGTATATGCACGTTATAGTAAATCCGGGATGGACTGTCAAGGAATTTCTGAAAGTTGTGTTTGTCTTCGGTTTGTTCTTTGATAGTCTCGTAAAAAATCACGAAGCCCTTCGGCCGACTCAGGACAGGGCCCTTCGATGCTTCGATAAACTCAGCACAGGCCCGCTCAGGACGAACGGTGTAAGTTATTGATATTCCGTTTGTGTGGTTCGGCGAGCTTCCGGGCATGTGGTTCGGAAAGTTTAATGGACCGTTC
>JAADIO010000028.1 GCA_013151235.1 Deltaproteobacteria bacterium
TGGCCCTGGCCATTATCCAGCTCTCTTTTAATCTCTTGAAATATTTTTTTCAATATCTCGTCATCCACAAGAAATATACTTTTTTGAAGCTTAACCGGGCCAATTGCAGGCGCTCAATGTTAAAACAGATTTACCATTACAGCATCTACAGTTTCATTATTTCCATCGCGTTGAAACTGCTTTTTTACACGGACTCCGTGGTTATCGGATCTTTGCTGACCGTAAGCAAAATTACATTCTATGCAATTCCGGCCACCTTGATGCAATATATGGAAAAATTTATTTACGCGGCAATCTCGGTGCTAACACCAGTAATCAGCTCTTACGATGCAGTGGGTGAAGGAACGAAAAATAGGAATATATATATCCTTGGTTCGCGATATGCGCTCACGCTAAGCATACCTGTACTTTTCGTGCTCTATACGAACGGCACATCATTCATATCGCTTTGGATGGGGCCAGAATATGGTCAAAAATGTTCAACTGTTTTAAAAATTTTGATCATAGGATATATTTTTGCTTTTCCCCAGATGATCGCAAACGGGATACTCAAGGGAACAAGCAGACATAAGGTATTCGCGTACATACTTATCGTAGAAGCAATTGCAAACCTTGCAATCAGCATAATACTGGTTCGGGCCTATGATATTGAAGGCGTGGCTTTCGGCACAACATTACCGTTGATTATCACAAACTTCATATTGGTCCCCCTGTATACCTGCAAAACATTGGGCCTACGTTATGGCACCTATCTCTGGAGGAGCTATGCAACCCCATCAGTCTTGCTCGTTCTGCTTGGCAGCCTCTATTACGTAAGGCCCATAGAAACATCGAGTTACACAGAACTGATTGTTTATTCCGCCTGCATTACTTTCGTTGTAGCGGTTTTCTCGCTTACCTATATTTTCGACAAAGCACACAGAAATTGGCTCTTAGGAAACCTGAAGAAGTTTCTGCTCAGCCCTTGGGCCTAATTTCAGAAGCCGACCCGGAGTTTAACATTCAATGAAAGAACCTATATTTATCATAGGATGTCCACGATCGGGCACAACCTTGCTTGCAAGAATGTTGGAGCCTACATCATACGGAAAACCGGTAGAATCACACTTCATCACGAAATACTACAAGCAACTGAGTCAATATGGGGATCTTTCTCAATGGAAGAACTTTAATGCGCTTTTGACAAGCATCTTGAGGGAAAGGCCGGTTCAACAATGGAACTTAAATATTGATCTTGAAAAATTCTATCGTGGAATGGAAGAGTTTCACTATTCAGAGATTGTCAATAAATTATGTCTTCTGCGCGCTAAAACACGAGGACGGGCAGCATGGGGAGATAAGACCCCCAATTACCTGTTCGACCTAGACATTCTGGATCAACTTTTCCCAGACGCAAAATACATCTATATCGTCAGAGATGGAAGAGATGTTGCACTGTCCATATTGCAAAAGCCGTGGGGACCGAACAATATCTACTGTTGTGCTGAATACTGGGAAAAGTGCAATAATAAACACAAGACAGTCCTTGATAAGTTGACGAAAAATCGCCAGCTTTATCCCGTCAAATATGAGAACCTGATTCACGATCCAAATAAGATTATTGCTTCAATCTATGATTTTCTTTGCGAACCATACGACTCGGGCAAAATTACTCCCCTGATTGCACATGTAAACAAGGAGAATTGCAACAGATGGAAAACAATCATGACACCGCACCAAGTCCGAATTTTTGAATCGATCGCGGAAAAGACCCTCAATCGATTTGGTTACGAAACAACTTATCACAAATCGAAAGGTATTATACCTCTTGCCTTCTTTTACCACCTTCATAACCAAATCCACCGAAAGTGGTATCTGTTCAAATTAAACACGATTGATACAATTAAGATAAAACTTGGGCTCAAAGAACCTTTTACAGAATAACATAAGCGGGCGACTGACCGATGACAGAAACAGACCTTTCAATTATTATTCCAGCCAAAAACGAAAGCAGCGAGTTAGGAGAAGCGTTAGACAGTATTGCACATCATATGGCAAATCATGTCCACCATGAAGTCATAGTTGTAGACAATGGTTCCACAGATGATACAGTTGCTATAGCAAAAAGCAAAGGTGCAAAAGTAATATCAAGAGAAAAATCAACTATAGCAGGTCTTAGGAATGCCGGAGTAGAAATATCCCACGGGAACATTATCCTCTTTATGGATGCAGATGTCCGGCTTACAAAAAAGTGGGGAGAAACAATCTCGGATGTACTGAAATTTCTGCATGAAAACCCACGTGTCATTACCGGAAGTCGGTGCCTCGTACCGGAAGACGATAACCTGTTTCTGAAATACTGGTTCTCACGAATGACTCAAAAGAACTCCACATACATTAATTCGGGGCACATGATAACAACAAGGAAATTATTTGATCTGGTCGGCGGTTTTACGGAAAACATGATTACCGGAGAAGACTATAACTTCGGCCAGAAGGCTCTCTTACAAGGAGGGATCATCATTGAAAACAATGGGTTGCAAACCATCCACACAGGATACCCCAAAACTTGTTCGGCATTCATCAATCGGGAACGATGGCATGGTACAGAAGACTTCAGAACGTGGAAGAATATATGTGCATCTAGAGAAGCCACTATCGTTTTAGTACACATCATCCTTGTCGTTCTCTCTATTCTGATTTTCTCGGTCAGAAGTCCCTGGTCCGGAATAATCTTTTATTTCCTTACAATGCCTCTCTTTTTAAGTACCCTAACAATAGCCAAATTCGGCAAGCCGTTGAGGCCATCTTATCTGATATTGACGAGTTTCATATTCTATCTATACATAATAGGCCGTTCGCTTTCTCTTTTTGACAGGATACGCAGTCGTCCCTAAAAAAGTCGTAACATATTGAATTATATGCTTTATTTATGCCTTTTATTGTGTCATAATTACTGGAAATTGCTTATGAACCCCTAAAAACATGGTGATTTATGCAACCGAAAAAGATGCCTGAAAGCGGCCAGGGAGATCTTTTCCGAGCCCGTCTCGACCAGATCCTGAATCCGAAACATCCCCTCTTCATCCTGGCCAACCAGATCGACTGGAAGAGTTTTGAAGAGGACTTCGGAGCCTTCTTCGTGGAGAAGCAAGGCCGACCCGGTCTTCCCGTCCGTCTCGTCGTGGGACTGCACTACCTGAAATACACTTTTGATGAAAGTGACGAGTCGGTGGTGGAACGCTTTCTGGAAAACCCCTATTGGCAATACTTCTGCGGATTCGACTTCTTTCAGCATGAGTTTCCTCTGGATCCTTCATCCCTCGTCCGCTGGCGGAAACGGATCGGGCCGAAGGGAGCGGAGAAACTCTTGTTGGAAACGGTGAAGACGGCCAAGCAAAACAAACTCCTCAAGAAGAACCATGTAAATCGTGTTAATGTCTATACCACCGTCCAGGAAAAGGCGATTGCCTTCCCCACCGATTCCCGGCTTTATCACAAGATGCGCAAGGACCTGGTTGAAGCTGCCAAAGAGCGTGAGATCAAATTACGCCAGAGCTACACCCGCAAAAGCAAAACCGCTATTTTGAAACAAGGTCGTTACCGCCATGCCCGCCAGATGAAAAGAGCGAAAAAGGAAACCAAAAAACTTCAGATCTATCTCGGTCGCGTCATTCGTGATATTCAACGGAAATCCCCTCATCCGGATGTTTCCCTGAAAGAGAAACTCGATCTTGCCCAAAGGATCCTTCAACAAAAACAGAAAGACAAGAACAAGATTTACAGCGTTCACGCCCCGGAAGTGGAATGCATCTCCAAAGGCAAGGCCCATAAAAAATATGAATTCGGCTGCAAGGTCTCCGTGGTTACCACTTCTAAAGACAACTGGATCGTGGGCATTGATGCAATTCACAGCAACCCCTATGACGGCCATACCTTGAAACAAACGCTGAAACAGGCGACGCGGATCACCGGTTGGAGGCCGAAGATGGCCTACTGTGACCGGGGATACCGAGGGGTCTCCAAGAGTGTCCCAGATGTCGAGGTCCACCTTCCCAAACCAAAAAGAAAAGGGCTGAACCGTACCGTCTTGAAGTGGCTGAAAAGAAGGTCTGCGATTGAACCGGTCATCGGGCATCTCAAATCGGACAACCGGATGGAACACAACCACCTGCAGGGCAAAGAGGGCGACCGGATCAACGCAATGTTCTCCGGATGCGGCTTTAATATGAGAAAGCTCCTCCGGGCTTTCTTATGCTCGATTTTCAAAGTGTTTTTATCGCTTCAACAAACGGGATCGGATCGAATTGACCAAGATAATCCAATTTCAATGACTGCATAAAAACGACTTTTTCAGGGACGACTAGTTAGGTTCTATTTGATCCCATAAGAAGAACTTGAAACCAAACCCTTCAAGCCCAAGTAATTCCAGATCGCGTATGAGCGGACGAATTAGCTGATAAGTTGCTGCAGGGTCGTTCCCTGTGAACTCTGTTTCGTCAGGCTTGTCAAGAAGAACATAAATTGCAGAAAATTCTAGATTTCTTACCAATCCACATAAATATTCCAATTGATATTTATAAGTTTCAGTGAGACTTTTCTCCTCCTGCTTCACATCAGGAAGGTCAATTTTCTCCAAATCAAACTTTTTAAGCAGAATATTCACAAAGGACTCAAGAAATCCAACATTGTCCCGCCAAAAGTCTCGAAAGCGATCTGGGAGACCCTTTAGTTCCTTCAGTAAATCTTGAAGTTTGTCTCCAGTGATGTCACCTAGATAGGCATGAGCAAACAACGATATGCGTCGGCGGTTTTGCTTGTCAAATTTTCTGATTAGATCAGGATAATCAGCTAAATATGAGAGGTATGCAAGTAAAATACGTGAAATTATATTTCGTAAGTGATACTGGAGGGTAACATCTTCAAGATTTTGGCCGGCTGAGAACTCAAAGCGATCATATGAAACAGGCAGGAAGCGATAATTAATTGCGTTCTTCTCGATCATTCGCCTTAATGCGGTTTTTCCACCGCCGCGGGGCGCAAGAACAACGCTTGCATTGGGCGTGGTTGGATCACCAATCACTGCATCGAAAAATGGAGGAGGAACAAAATAATCTGCAAGATTAGGCTCCTCATCTGCATTCGTCTTTGCAAAAGGGTGTGAGGTAAAGCCAAGATTTTCAAACAGAGGCATTTCGCTATCCTTTTTTATGGCCAACAATGATTATACAGTCTGTATAAACCGGCCTATAGTCCATCGGCCGGGCTCCGAACGCCATGCCCTCCTTTGTTCAATACATGAGTATAGATCATGGTTGTGCTGACATCTTTGTGCCCGGGAAGTTCCTGAATTGTGCGAATGTCATAGCCCGCTTCCAACAGATGCGTGGAGAAGGAGTGACGAAAGGTGTGGCAAGTTATTCGTTTGACGATACCTGTCGCAAGAACAGCCCGGCGCACTGCGTGCCGGGCAAGGGTCGGATGCACGTGGTGGCGGCCTTCTTCTCCGGTCCTGGTGTTCTTCCAACGGTTCTCCTGCGGGAAGACCCATTGCCAGCGCCACTCCTTCGGAGCATTCGGATATTTGCGATCCAACGCACCGAGTATCCGGACGCAGCCCCACCCTTCGGCCATCTCTGCCGGGTGACGGACATTATGGAAATAGATGAATCGCTTGACCCAATGGCAATAGGTCCGTTCCGTTCGGCGGCTGTAGTGGCGGACGCGCAGGGCCTCCCGCATTTGGTCGAGGAGTTTCGGCTTGCGGGGGCGTGGCGGCTGCATGGCAAAAACGCTCAGGGTTGAGGCACAAACAACTGGAGGAGAAAAAGTATCGAGCATTTTGTACCTATTCTTTAGGATGAATATACGTGATCCTATATTTCGAATCTTCTTCTGTCAAGACCTTTTTAGCCGGGGCTTCCCCCGATTTTGCAGGAAACCTGTGAAGCGGAGAAACGCGGGCCCCGGCAAAGGGCCGGAACAAAACCCAGATGAAAAGCACTGGACTCCCTGTCTGCTTCCGTAAAGGCAGGTGTTCCCCGTGGTTCATGCTTTCCGGTTTTGACTTCAAGCGCAAGAAGGGATTGACATCCCCAAGCGGTCCCGATAAGATTCCCGGCGACATGAGATCCCGACCGATTCCACTTCTTCTCCTTCTCTCCATCCTCTTGTTGCCCGCTGCCTGCGGCGGCAGGGCCGTATCTTCCGGCGCTCTCGTCGTCGGGATAGAGGCGGCCCCCACCAGTCTCGACCCGCGCTATGCCACCGACGCCGTATCGGAACGGATCAACGGGCTGATCTACAGCGGCCTGGTACGTCTCGATGCGAAGGGGAGGGTCGTCCCCGGCCTCGCCCGGAGCTGGGAGATCCCGGATCCCCGGACCTACCGGTTTCACCTCCGCCGGAACGTCTCCTTCCATGACGGGACCCCCCTGACCGCCGCCGATATCCGCTTCACCTTTGAATCGATCCTCGATCCCGCCACCGCCTCCCCGCATCGGAGCACCTTCGAAAAGATCGAGCGTATCGAGACACCCGATCCATGGACGGTAATATTCATCCTCAAAGAACCTTTCGCCCCCTTCCTGGTCGGCCTCACCATGGGGATCGTCCCCGCAAGGACCGCGCGGAGGCTGGGGAAGGGCTTCGCAGAACACCCCGTGGGGACGGGTCCCTTCATGCTGGTCCATCGGGAGGAGGGGGACAGTTACACACTGAAGGCCGACCCGGACTACTTCGGCGGGCCGCCGAAACTGGAGAAGGTCGTCTTCCGGGTCATACCGGACAGTACCGTCCGCTTCCTCGAACTCCGGAAGGGAAGCGTGCAACTGCTTCTCAACGGAATCGAACCGGACTATCTCCCCCTGGTCCGCAGGAACCCGGAACTCCGCACCCTCACGGGACCGGGGGTCAACTATTCCTACATAGGTTTCAACCTGACCGACCCGATCCTGAAACACAGGAGGGTCCGTGAGGCGATCGCCCACGCCGTCGACCGGAAGGCGATCATCCGCTACCTGCTGAAGGGAACGGCCCGTGAGGCCACGGGGCTCCTGTCGCCCCTCAACTGGGCCTACAACGGCAGCGTTAAGACCTTCGACTACGACCCGGCGAAAAGCCGGGCGCTGCTCGATAAAGCGGGCTTCACCGATCCGGACGGGGCAGGGCCGAAGATGCGCTTTACCCTGACCTTCAAGACATCCCAGGACGAGCTGCGGAAACGGATCGCCGCCGCCCTGCAGCAGCAATTCCGGAAGGTCGGGATCGGGATGACGATCCGCTCCTACGAGTGGGGGACCTTCTACGGCGACATAAAGTCCGGAAACTTCCAGCTCTATACCCTCTCCTGGGTCGGGATCACCGAGCCGGACATCTATTACTATATCTTCCATTCATCGAACATCCCGCCGCGCGGGGCCAACCGGGGACGATACAAGAACCCGGAGATCGACCGGCTCCTCGAGGCGGGACGGCGGGAGACCGATCCTGCGAAGCGGAAAAGGATCTACGGCAGGGTGCAGGAAATACTCGCCCGCGACCTGCCCTACGTCAGCCTGTGGTACTACGACAATGTCGCCGTATTTTCCAAAAGGCTCCACGGCTTCGTTCTTGACCCGAGGGGAGATCTCTTTTCACTGAAGGACGCGTGGATCGCGAAATGACCGTTCAAGTCGTTCCAGCCGTTTAAGCGGTTTGAACTGTTTGGACTTCATCCGGATCACAAAACCGGTGAACCACAGGAGGGAACGGGTTGTCCCGCTACATCATCAAAAGGCTTTTATTACTGATCCCCGTCGTCTTCGGCGTGGTCACTCTCGTCTTCTTCCTGGTCCACCTGATTCCCGGTGATCCCGTGGAGGTGATGTTGGGGGAGCAGGCGCGGGCCGCCGACAAGGCGATGCTGCGCCATGAGCTCCACCTGGACCGTCCCCTGATGGAACAGTACCGGATCTATCTTGAGGGACTGGGGGGACCTGGGCCGCTCGATCCATTCCCGCGAGCCGGTATCCGCCCTGATCGCCCGGCGTTTTCCCGCGACGCTCCTCCTGACACTGGCCGCCATGCTGGTCGCCGTCTTCATCGCCATTCCCGTCGGGGTCGTTTCGGCCACGAAACAGTATTCGCTCATCGACAATCTTTCGATGTTCTTCGCACTCCTCGGGATCTCCATGCCGAATTTCTGGCTCGGCCCCCTTCTCATTCTCCTCTTTTCGATCCGGTTAGGCTGGCTTCCCGTCTCCGGCATGGGGGGGCTGGAACATCTGGTCCTGCCGGCGATCACCCTCGGCACCGCCCTGGCCGCAATCCTTACCCGGATGACGCGGGCCGGGCTCCTGGAGGTCATCCGTGAACAGTATATCGTGACCGCCCGGGCCAAGGGGCTGGCGGAAAGAAAGGTGCTCTACAAACATGCCCTGAAGAACGCGCTGATCCCGGTGATCACGATCCTCGGCCTCCAGTTCGGGGCTCTCCTTTCCGGCTCCATCATTACCGAGACGATCTTTTCCTGGCCGGGAATCGGACGGCTCGTGATCCAGGCCGTGAACCGGCGGGACTATCCGCTCGTCCAGGGCTGCGTCCTCGTCATCGCCCTGAGTTACGTCCTGGTCAACCTGGCGACCGATCTTTTCTACAATGTGGCCGATCCCCGGATCCGGGTCGGAGGAGGGAAAACATCTTGACGAAACACCGAATGGCCATGATCGGCCTGCTGATTATCCTTCTCCTTCTGGCTATCGCCCTACTGGCGCCCTTCCTCGCCCCCTATGATCCGTCCGGCCTCGACCTGGCCGGGAACCTGGCCTCCCCCTCTCTTGCCCACCCCCTCGGGCAGGACAAACTGGGCCGGGATATCCTGAGCCGCATCCTCTACGGCGCACGGGTCTCCGTCAAGGTCGGCGTCTTCACCGTAGGGATCTCTCTCATCATCGGACTGGCCGTCGGATCCCTGGCCGGCTATGCAGGCCGGTGGGCCGACGAAATCATCATGCGGATCGTCGATATCCTCATGGCCTTTCCGGGAATCCTGCTGGCCATCGCCATCACCGCCGTCCTGGGGCCTTCCCTGAATCACGTGATCCTCGCTCTCTGCCTCACCGGCTGGGTCGGCTACGCCAGGCTCATACGCGGGCAGATTCTATCCGAACGGGAACGCGAATACGTCCAGGCGGCCCGATCCATCGGGGCCGGCCCCCTCCGGATCCTCCGCCGTCACATCCTCCCGAACACGCTGGCCCCGGTCATCGTCGAGGCGACCTTCGGGATGGCCGGAGCGATCCTCTCCGAGGCGGGACTCTCCTTTTTAGGGCTCGGCACCCAGCCCCCCACCCCTTCGTGGGGCGCCATGCTCAACGAGGGAAGCCATTTCCTCCTGATCGCACCGCATCTCACGATCTTCCCCGGGCTGGCCATCATGCTGGTGGTCCTGGGGTTCAACTTTTTGGGGGATGGACTGCGGGACTGGATGGATGTACAAATAAAATAAGATGGTCTCGTAAAAAGTCACAAAACCCTTCGACCCTTCGGCCGGCTCAGGACAGACCCTTCGACATACTCAGGAGAGCCTTGCTCAGGGCGAACGATGTAAGTTATTGATATTCCGTTCGTGTGGTTCGGTGAGCTCACCATGCTCGGAAGCCTGTCGAACCATGAACAAAATCCGGAAAACGACTTTTTACGACACCATAAAATAAGCGCCCCCAAATAAAATTCGGGGGCGCTTATTTTATATACATTTCAAGCCGGCACTACTCCTGAAGCCGCCGGACCTCCCGCTTCGCCTGAATGTAACGGGGGTTGATGGAAAGAGCCAGCTCGAAGATCAGCGAACCGTTTTTCCGCGCCAGACTGATCCACTGCAGCACATCGGGGAGGGACATAATTTTAAGATTACCCTGGATCTTACCCACCACTTCGGGTCCCCTCTTTTTCTGCAGTTCCCGACGGTTGCGTCATTGGTCGCGGCAGATAGGATGCCCGGACATTTTGCAGGGAACGCAGAAGGTTTCCTTTCACACCGGGGGTCTCCGATTCCAGTTCAAGGAGAAGTTCCTTGATACGCCTGCGCCGGGAATGGACGCCCCCTTCATCACAGACCTCTTCTTGTACCGGCAATGCATGGAGCCGGGCATAGTCCCGGAGCCATTCTTCGCGGCAATAGGCCAACGGCCGGATCAGCACCACTTCGCCATTAAAGAGTTCCTGCCGGGGAAGCATGGTACTGATGTTCCCCGCATAAAACATATTCAGCAGACAGGTCTCCATGAGATCATCCGCATGATGTCCGAAGGCGATCTTGCGAATCCCGAGATCCCGGGCCGTCCGGAAGATCAGATTCCTGCGGATGCGGGAACAGTGAAAGCAACAGCTCTCCGGCAGGTCCCCGGCACCACAGACCACCCGCCCGGCATCCGCCTCCACAATCCGGTACTCTTCTCCGGTTCTGCGGAAATAGTCCGTCAGGGCGCCGACCCGACTGCGACAGGTTCCGAGATCAACATGAATGGGAATCAGGGTGTAGTGAACCGGGGCGTGTAAGGCATTTTCCCGCAGGAGGTGGAGAAGGCTCAGACTGTCCTTGCCTCCGGAAACGGCGACCAGGATCCGGTCGCCGTCATCGATCAACGGGTAATCCCGGAAGGCTTCCCCCATCTTGCGTCGGATCCGTTTGATTAACCCCATTGCGTATCAACAAGAAAAGGCGGCCGGCACGGACGAGAAAGCGCCTTCATGATTGTCCTTTTGGCGGGTCCCCGGCTTTCAGAAAAAACGCCGCATTACGCAGCCGAGCCTCATCGCTGCCCAAGATTTTTCGTACCTCCCGGAGACGTTCCGCCGCCACCGTCCGGCTCGGATAGAGCCCGAGACAGAGACGGTAGCAGGTCCGGCCCTGATAACGTCGGGAAAGAAGGAAGAAGTCGTCGGGACGATGGAGTTTGATGAAGGTACTCTTCAAAGATTCGTTTTCACAATCGAGTTCCACTTCGATCAGAAAGTCCGCCTTTGAAAAACTCGTCGCAAGCCGATCCCAGAGGGCCACCGCCTGCGCCATCTCTCCGGCACGAAAATGGGCCGAGGCTTGCTTCCAGGGGTCCTTCTCCTTTTTGACGGCAGGAACATGCGAAGGAGGAGGCGCTTCCGCTTTTTTCTCCGCCTTTGCAGCCGCCGCAGGAGGTTGAAACGGGACGAGTTCCCTTCCGACTCGTATGAGGTTCTTCCGGATTTCCCGGGCCAGGTCCGCGTCCTTCACCGGCAGAGCGGCTGCCATCTCGTAAAAAGCCAGCTCCCGATGAAGCTTTGCCGCCGCCGGGTCTACGGAAACATTTCGATCTCCCGCTTTCCGATCGGTATTTCCCTCCTCGTTGGAAATGGAATCCTCCACCTTTTGAGACCCGACGGCCATGCCGGCACGATTATAGAAATCCGCCTTGCGATCCAGGTCCTCCGTACAGGCCGCGGCGGTACTGTAATATTCTGCGGCCTGCAGAAAGAACGCATTCCGGAAATAGATCCGTCCAATCTGCGCGTAGACCATGGACTTGTCGATGCGCCGACCATAGGGACGGATTCCCGCATTGAGACCGGGGTCCATCGCAATTGAGTAGACGGGCAGCTTCGTTGCCCCGGCGTCCCCCTGACGGCGGCTCATATCGAGAATTTCGAACCATAACCGGACGGCATCGTTCACCCGTCCCCGATCCTCATACATCTCCGCCAGGGTCAGCTTGAACGCAAGATTCTCCGGTTCCTTCCGGCTCAGCTGTTCCAGCAATTCGATCGAAAGAGCCGGATCCTCCGCATACATGGCCCCAATCGAGGAATAAGAGGGATGATAGAAATATTTTAGGGGGAAAGAAGACCGTGCCGGAAGAAGGTTCCCCGGAAAAGCCGAACATCCCGCAAAAAGACCGGCACACAAGAACATCCCGCAAAGATAAAAAAATATTTTCACGTTTATCTGTTTTGCCTCCCTGGACAGAATTCTTTGCCGATTATATCAAGGACGCTCAGCTTTGCAAGAGAAAAGGACGGCCTTGGCTGGATCACTGGAGCCACAATGGAGGCTTTCTAACGCTGGAATACTATAGAAGATTGTGGAAAGTCCTGAAAAAATTACGATTGACATAACCCGAAAAAAAGAGGTAATCCTATCGGGGATACACCGCTGGACGAAAACGGGCGACTAATAATCACCGGAACAGGCGTACAAACCCGGGCGGAATCAGTGTCCATAATGAAGGGAGGTACTCATGTCCAGAAAAGAACGTAGAGGTGGCAGAATCGGAAGGTTAGTTTTCATATGTATCAGCCTGCTAGCTGCGGGCCTGATTTTCAGTAGCGCCGGGGCGGATAACTGCTACGCATTCCGCAGGCTGTTCGGTAGATTCAGAGGCATGGAAAAGGAGCACAAGGGGAGAGGAACTCAACAAGGAAAGAGCTGCGATTCCATGATACCTGCTATCATTGAAGGTTACGGCACGGACGGACCGTGGGGCATGGAAACGGAAACCATAACAAACCCCCTGTGGAGCAGAAAAAAGGTCTCTGTCTTTTTCCCGCGCGGGATGGAGGGCAAAACGCCTGTGATATTCTTCTCCCATGGTTTCGGAGCAACCGACTGGAGACGCGCATACGAACCGCTAATCAGGCATATGGTCAGCCGGGGTTATATCGTCATATACTCCCCCTATCCGACCATAAGGGCTGACATAAAAAAGCGTTACAAGACACTCTGGAAGGGTTTCGAGCTGGCAGTGAAACGGTACGACAACCGCATGGACCTGACCCATGTCGTATTCGCCGGTCATTCGTTTGGAGGCGGGGCCACGCCTGCCATGGCCTACAAGGGCCTCGTGGAAAAGGGGTGGGGCAGAAAGGGCGCACTGCTGTTCATAATGGCGCCGTGGTATTCCTTCGACATATCCCCGGAAAAACTGCGGGCGCTCTCTTCCATGCCTATACTTACCGTAATACAAGTATACGACCGGGACCAGATAAATGATCACCGTATGGCCATAGATATATACAGAAATATGCAGTTCCCGAAAGGAAAAACGTATTTCCAAGTCGTAAGGTCTCTGGAGATCAACGGTTGCAAACTTATCGCAGATCACGCCACGCCGGGCCGCAACCCATCCATCCGCCTTAAACAGTACACCGTTTTCAAGGCCTTCGATGCCGCCGCCGATTATCTTTTTCACGGGAAAACGACGGGAGAAAAGGTTCTGGAAGATCCGGATTCCGGCGGGACCAAAGGGAGCATTCAACCGATCCTTCCCGAGCAGAACCCTGAACCGGAAAAGCCCGAGGATACATACCGCTTCCCGTGGCATGGCAAGAAAAACCCACGGATCAGACTCGAAAAGTGGAGGTAGTCCTTTACACCGGACGGCCTCCCTTCCAGAGAAACGGCCTCCATTTTGTGGGACCGCATCTCTCTGAAAGGAAACCCCGGTTTCGTTTGCCGGCTGAACCGCCTCAGTAGACACCCACTTGGTCGAAGGCCGACCGAACTCCGGACAGCTCGACCCCAGTACCGTACAAGTCAGTGGCAGACTGCTCCAGGGCCACCCTTGCATCAGGGAAACGGGAGGTGGAAGACAGATAGAACATTGCATAATAATAGATCTGCTCCGCCTTTTGAAGCCCGATATCCGGGTTCGTGACTATAAGATATGCCGCCTTATTCGGAATCCCCGAGTTGATATGTACGCCTCCGTAATCGTTTGACTGGTTGCACATCGCTGTAAGGTATTCTTCCTGCGTGTTTTCGGGCTGCCCCCAACTGGATAGCGGAGAGGAAGGATTGTAATCATTCGCGGGATATGCATCCGTACGGAAGGGAGGGTCGTCCAGCCTGCGCATTGCGTAATAAGCCGGATCCGTATCCGCTATCTTCATTATCTCCTCGCCCGACCAGTAAGGAAAATCGTCGCCGTAATCAAGTGATACGAACATCCCCATTACGTCGGACCACGATTCATTCAAGGCACCGGACTCCTTGCAATAGATGAGATGGTTGATCGACTCCGTAACACCGTGGGTTATCTCATGAGCGACGACATCTATTGCGCCCGACAAGGGAGCGAAATATGTACCTCCGTCTCCGTATACGACCTCGTTGCCGTCCCAAAAGGCGTTTTCATAATTGACATCATAATGTACGGTGGAGACCAGACCATGCGAGGTACGAAAACCGCTCTTGGCGTACCATTTGAACAGATAACCGAAATTGTTCAGATAGTACTTCATTACGTAGTTACCATAATAGTGTGCGTCCACAGCGGCGGGGTCATCCCAGTAGTTATCGGAATCAGTCAGGATCGTGCCCGGGGTAGTTACGGTATTGCCGGCGGAAAAGGTTCTCACAAGAAGGCGAGAGTGAGACAGGGACGGCCTGTCCGCAAGGACAAAGGTCACCCCATTGTAATATACCGGGAAACTCTTCACCACACCGTCCACCCCGGCTCCGCTCCCCGGCGGGGCGGTCTGAGACATAACCCTATTATCTACGATGAGTATATGTCCATCCACAGCATCCACATAGACATTATATCGTGCCGGGACCGGATGTCCCGTAAACGGAAATTCGACACGGTAGGCCGGATTCATCGCACCCTCCCAAGGCAGGACAAGGAGGGTGGTCTTTACCGGAGATACCGGAATGGCAAGGTAATCCCTCGCGATCTTCGCACCCTGCTCCGGCGACAACTCAGCCTGAGGAACCTGACGCCCCCCACCTTTCATGTTGTTCACAACCGTCCGTACCTGTCGACCGAGGATCCGGAGTATTATTCCCCCGCCCATGACATCAAGCCCCCCCGCCTTCTGCCGAAACCGGACAAATATCCCCACGGGCGTTGAACGACTGGTTGAAAAGCGCAAATCCTTCTCCGGTTCGTGCAAACCGAACAGGCTCCGATTATCCTGGAGGAAGGCCCGAGCAATTTCCACCGGGTCGGAGGATCCAGGCCTGGTCAGAACCCCGGAAATGGATCGAACCACGGCGTGTCTCTTATCCCAACGTACATACAGAGACTGTGACGACAGACTGCGCATACGGGACAGGCATTCCTGCCGCCCGTCCCGAAGCGGCGCGGCAAGCGCCCCGAAGGCACACATGGCAAGGAGCAAACCGACGAGCAGCAAAACAGGTATTGATTTTTTCATAACCGTTCTCCTTTTGTTGTTATTCTGTTATCGAACCATAAAACAACTTGTTCACTCCACACGCGCTATAAATTCGAATATCATATCGAGCATGGTGCTTCCCGAGACGCTTTCGAGAGAGCCTATGGAATGACCTGCGGAATCGACTCGTACAAGTTGAATCGAATCGTTGCAAAAAGACCATGTCGTGATCGAACCGTTCACCGTGGCGTCGGCATCACCGCCGTCCACGATCCCGCTGCATTTCGCCGTTACCCTGTCTTGAAGAAAGGACCGCTCGCCTATTATGACGGGATCTATAAATGCCTTAGGGCTCGCGGATACGACCCACGGATCGATTGTCCATGTCTGGTCCTCCCAGTGACTAACGTCCTGCAGTACCATGTCGTCGGATCCGACAATACCCATATAAGGTCTTACCACGACGGGAGAGCATGCCGCCGAATTAAGAAAGTGCTCCGATGGAGGCCCCGATATAGCGATGTATGCATCGAATATCTCAGGGGCCTCGCACCAAATACGATTCACCATCATCCCGCCGTTCGAATGGCCGACGATGAAGAATCTCGTGATCTTGTACTGCGCATTGATGAAAGCAACCAGGTCGGACATGAACTGCATGTCGTCCCCGCCGCTCGTCATCACATAGTTCTCCCAAGTGTAGGCCTTAGGCTCTTCCGCGATTGCCTTCCCCTGAGGGAATACCGCAAGCACCTTATTGTCGATAAGTACCTGTTCGTTCACATCGCTGTAGTCGGAACCGACCTTGCTCAGATTGATGCCGAGTTCATACGCAAAATTGTGTTTAGTTCCTCCTCCACCATGCAGGAAGATAACGGTCTTGTCCGCGTTGGTCGCCCGGTATATATCGAAACTGTTCGGCGCCGTGTCAAGAGTCAGGTCCGACGCAACAATCACAGTAGGCTGCTCGGGGAGGGTCGTAGTTATGGAGCCGCCACCCGAACCACCTCCCGAGCCGCATCCGAAAAAGAGGGCAGGCAACATAATAAACAGCGGGATAAAAATAATGTAGGCTCGATTTTTCTCGATGAACGCAGTCACTCCCGATTCAGCCAACACCACCTCCTACGCTAACTTTTATTTGAACACCGATGCTGAAAGACCCGATCAACGTGCGAACTGTATACCCGGACACGAAACTCCTCACTGCCAAAGTCAGACCAGAATTCAATCACATACCGCCACGGCTATACGATGCCCCATCTCAGAGAAGGGGTATACCCGTATATGCTCGGAAGATCCCCTCGGTGCAATACAGATCGCTGCATGTGGGGTCCGCCGGGTCTTTCCTGTTATAGTATATATAAGGGCCGTCGCCGGTTATGAAAACCTCCGGGTCGGTGCGCGCACGAAGCAAGGTGTCGTCGCTTATCTGTCGGAAAAACGGGTTGGCCGGATCTATGTTGGCAAGCCATATCGAGGTCGGATAGTCGTAACCATTTATAGTTAATTGCATAAATATATAAGAATGTCCGTTGTAGACGAACGGTTCCGGCGAACCAATCCTTGCCAGAGGCGCCACAATGGAATAGATCTTCGTCCATTCCAGCCGGCCGTCATTGTTTGCATCGATACGACGATAGATCCTTATAACCGACGAGCGGCTATTGGCATCATATATGTTGACGAAAAAGATATATTCGTCGTTATACTCGGGCGCCGGCCACATCCAGGGGGAAGTGGTATTCTTGTAACCTTTGTCAAAGGTCATTTGTTCCAGGGCCTTTGTGTCTACATCATAACTGAAGACCTGAGATGTCCCGTCTATCGGGGACTTCGCAACAAAGATAACGCTGTGGGAACCTTCCACCCAGCGGACGGGCCTTCTCGAAGGGGCGATTAGGGGGATCCGTCCTTGCATTGTATAATTGTTGATTTGCCGCCAATCGTGATTATGAGAAGTGTCCATATACGTAATGCGGGGGGCGGGATCATCCATGTCCGAGCTTCCGTAAGGCGCACTGAATGCATAACGTGGAGAGAGTGTCGTGTGGACCCAGGCACCGGCAGGATCCATCTCCGCAATGGCGATCCTGGCGGTTTCCGCGGTATGCGGACGATAAGGTAAGAACCTGGTATAGACGATCTTCGGACCCTCCGAGGTCTGCAGCCACTCCGGACCGTTCATAGTAATATTAACAAGGTCATTCGTGTCCAGGGCATAGGCATCCACCAATACGGCCTTCCCGGATGAGGGCTCAAACATGCCGGAGGAATCCAATTTGCCTATCCAGAGACGCCCCTTACTATCGACCCAGGTGAACTGCGAGCCGGTCTGGTCATACTCGGGATCAATCAGGTCATGCTGTGATGAGACCTGTGTTTCATTCGGCAGGAACTCAAGACCGAGGGCAACAGCCGAAAACTCAGGCAGGCAAACTGCTTCAACCAAGCATAATGTAAAGGCTAAAACTCTAAACATAGCCCATATCGCTCCGCTCTTCATGCTATACATGCCACCCCTTTCAGACCCTGCGTACGGGTCGTCTTCTCCCTTCCAGGGTTGGTGTGCGGTCAGACTCAAAACAGTCCGCCCCTCCATACCCGGTCCGCCGTTGCCGGATTTATGCTCCTCAAGGTGAATCAGGCCGAGCCACCACACGCACCGGGTTTCAAACAGATACTTTCCGGCGTCTCTTTTCAAATTTGTTCAGGCTGTCTATGAGACAACCGATGACATCCGAGGCGACCGCTATAATTTGCGGATCCGAGCATCCAGCCCTCTTCAACGCCCTGAAGAATGCCGTCGCAACACACTTGGAAAACGTCTCCGGATCATTCAACGCCTTGACGATCTTTTCTTCCAGAATCATTCCGCCCCTCACGGATTGTGGGGATCCCTCATTTTGCATTCCATTTGTAACCATAGCCACTTCCTTCCGGCAAATGCCTCCTATTGTACGTGAAAAAGATTGTAGAGGAGCGTCTGCAGCGGCACAGTGCCCCCGGACTCGTTTATTGTATAGATCATTGGAAGGTTCCAATAATACCGCTCCGGTACGCTCATGCGCAGATGGCCGTCGTACTTCTGTTGAGATACCACACGCCATTTCGACCATGTATTGTCCAGCCGGGAGTATCCTCTCATAAGGACCTCTCTCCGGTCGCGGCCCACCTGGAAGAGATAAAGGTTGCCCAAGGGAGACACAGTGATATTCTGGTAGTTCCCGAACCCGGCCACCTTGTAAGGTGGCTCCCATGAGGCGGTCGAGGCATCGTATCGCAGGTACATGATGCCGCCATCTTCATATGTCAGGTGGATATTGCCCGAATCATCCGCCGCAACACTCCAGTGCGAACCGTAAGGATCACCCGAGGCAGCGGTCATCTGCGTAATCGTCCCATAGGTCCAGGACGCGTCCAGGGGGTCTGAATCGTTCCGCCATGCCCACATCTTATAACGCTCCTCGGCGCCCGCACTTCCACGCACATCCTGCATGATCAGAACGGTCTTGGACCCTACGGCTATGATCTTCGCACATTTCTCGGGAAGATCGTTCACCGTCCCGAAGAGATAACCGGTATCTTGCCATGTGGCCCCTTGATCCGTACTGTAGAAGACCTGGATCTGAAAAGAACCGGCCGAGACCGACTCCAGACGGAAAGCGCACCATAACACACCATGCGAGTCTTCAGCAATCGTCGCACGGCTCCCGAGGTCATTCACGTTGGAACGGAAAACGGCAGCCCGTGTTGAAGGATCCAGGCTCCATGACCTGGTCAACGGATCATACAGAAACCTGCAAAAAACAACGTTTGAGTTCGGATAAGGATCCAAGGTGGAGAAAACCAACAAAAGGTTGCCGTCAGCATCGATAACACCGTCGCTTACAGCCAGAGACCTTCCGGAGACTCGAGCCTCGATCGACCATGTAGCCCCATGATCCAGTGATTTGTAAAGAGTAAGAGGGTTGCCTTCGTATCCAGCCTGTTGGACCACGGCGGCAATAGCGCCGTCGCGCGTCACCCATATATGGCGCATATAGCGGTGGGCCAGGAAAAGATCGGAATAGCTGTATATCCCGGTCGGCACATCCCTGGCGAGGAAAAATATCGCCTCCGCGATATCGTCATGCGTAAAGAGGAAAACAGACAAGACGACCATGCATGTGCAGAGCACCGCCCGACAGGTTCTCCCGGCAAACCGGTAAGATAACACCTCATGCCTCCCATAGACTGCCATTATGCCACCTCCTTTTTATGATGGTCTCGTAAAAAGTCACAAAGCCCTTCGACAGGCTCAAGGCGAACGGTGTAAGTGATTGATATTCCGTTCGTGGTGAGCCTGTCGAACCATGAACGGAATCCGGAAAACGACTTTTTACGACTTCATCTTATCTTTTATGAAGCAAAGAAACACGATCCGAAGATCCCATGCATCAATGCCTATGATCGGTCGCCGGCGGGACCTGCACCGCACGACTGGGAAGGTTCCGCTCCCCGTCCTTGTTTGCAGAACCCCAGCCTCCGCCCATCGACTTGTAGCACTCGACGAACGCTATAAACAGAGCCTTCTTCGTCTTTATGTTCGCTATCTCGGTGCTGTACAGGTTCCGCTCGGCATCCAGAACATCAATATAGCTGACATACTGGGCATCGTATCGTTCCCGGGCGAAATGCAGGTAGTCCTTCAACGCCTTTATGTGGCGTTCCTGGATTTTCAATTTCTCCTGCAGTTTTCGGATCTTAAACAGGGAATCGTTCACTTCCTGCAGTGCCGTCTGAATGGTGCGCAAATATTCGTTGAGCAGTTCCACACGCTGCGCCTCCGCACGCTGGATATCTCCCTTAATCCGCCCGGCGGAAAAGATCGGACCTGCCACATCGAGGCCTGCGGACCAATAGTTCGCCGTATCCCTTAAAAATTCCGACAGCGCCGTACTGGCATATCCGAACAGCCCGGTAAGGGAGATCTCCGGATAATATTCATCACGCACGACATCTATCATGGCATCGGCTGCAACCAGATTTTCTTCACTCATTCGTATGTCCGGGCGCCGCTCAAGCAGATCAGCGGGGAGCCCCTGTGGAATTTCAGGCATGATCGACATACCGATTCCCTTCCCTCTGCGGATTTTACCCGGATTACGTCCCAGCAAAACCGATAACGCATCCTCCTGCAGCGCTATCTGCAGTTCAATGTCCGGAACGGTCTCCGCAACACTTTCAAACGCGGAACGTACTTGGGCCAGTTCCATATCCGAGACCTGCCCCCCACGGAATTTGTCTTCAAAAAGCCGCAAAAATTCCTCCCTTGACGCATAGGTCCGGCGGGCCGTATCCAACATACGATCCAGCGACAACAAACTCATGTAGCCTTCAGCCACATCGGCGGTAAGAGTAAGGATCACAGCATCCCGTGCATACTCCGAAGCAAGAAGGTCCGCCCGTGCTGCTTCGCGTTTCTTGCGCAGTCGTCCCCATATATCCACTTCCCAGTTCACAGCGGCCTGGAACCTGTATGAAGACTGGCGCCGATCGGGGCCGAGGCTCAGAGACGGAATGTTCCGTTCCAAGCTCTGTTGTTCGCGCCCGGCTCCAATACCGTAGTCCAGACTCGGATAGAGAGCGGACTGAACGGACTGAAAACGCCCGGCGAACTCCTGCACCCTGGCGGTTGCGATGCGTACGTCCTTATTTTTTTTGAGAGCAACATCTATGAGGTTGTTCAGCACCGGGTCATGGAACAGTTCCCACCAACGGACATTAGCTACCCCGGCCGCCACCGGATACGCGATGCACCATTGCCGGGGCATCTTGACCTCAGGCCTTTTATAGACCCGCCCGGCCGTACACGCAGCACACAATACGACAAGCGTACAGACAATCAACAGACGTAGGACCGTCTTCTTTCCCTTCAGCGCGCTCGACCGCATCTCTCGTGATCCTTCAATCCGTTCCATTAACATGACATTTCGCACCGTACCACCACCGGCAACGCTCACGGTTTTCCCACCGGCTTGGAGAACCGGGATACAAACTCCCATATAAACCTGCTTGTCGATACATCTCCGCCATCCGGCGACACGATCTTTTCGGGCCAGCCGTGCCCCTCTCCCAGCACCAGGTATAGTTCAACCGGGGCGCCATCGCTGCATCTGTATTTCGTCTCTCTTGCACGTCCCCGCACCGTACGCTCCACGGGGGGCGAACAGGACCGGGAGCGCGTCAACAGCCTCATGGTCTCCGGGACGGATCTGTGCCTGACCCCGGACTTACTGTGGGTCCCTTCCCCACCATTGAACGGTACGTTCTGATCCCGCTCGCCGTGTATATGGAGCACCGGTATGCCCCTGGCCGCATCACAGTTGTCGACCGCCAGGGTGCCTGCGACGGAGACAACCGCAGCTATCTCGTCCGGAATCTCGCAGGCAAGGCGATAGGCCATCATGGCTCCATTTGAAATCCCGGCGACATACACCCTGCGCCTGTCGATCGGATACCGGCCGGCGATCTTGCTGATAACCTCCTTTATGAAACGCACATCGTCCACCTGCTGCCTTACAGCACGGCCGCAACAACTCCCGGCATTCCATACCCTCCTGTTCCTGTTAAAACTGAACCGCCCACCGGTACCGTTAGGATAGGCCACGATAAAGTGACCGGCATCGGCCACGGCATCCATACCCGCTATCTTTTCCATATGATTTGCATTGCCGGTCCCACCGTGCAGAACCAGCATCAACGGGACCTTGCCACCGCCAGGCAGAGACGGGCTGTAGAGAATATAGCTACGCGCCTGTCCATCGACGACTATGGTGTGCAACCTGGACTGTCCGCATGCGGAAGAACTTCCCATGTTCACCCCCACCAAAAAGAGCGTGCACAAAAAGATGACTCGGATGACTCGAAAACAGATCATGTTGCCTCCCTTGTCACATGCCGGAACCAACGCCCGGTGCCTACCCGATTCATTCGCTTTCTCCGTCCAGCAGTTCCGCGGCACCCGCCTCGAACTCCTTCAATTGAGCAAGATTGTTATAAAGTTCGGTCACGATAGCCTCCAGCCACTTTATCTGCGCCTCTATGTTTTTCCTCTCTGACAGGATCTCTTCAATAGAGACGTGCTCGGGTGGCCTTCCCTGATGGTCGAAGAGAAAGCGAATCCCCTCGCCGATCTGCCTTTTGGCATTTATATACTCTACCTGCTCCGAGATAAAGGTCTTCGCCTTATTCGACTTGAAATGGCGTATGGCCATCTCCCGAAGTGCCTGTTGCTGCGTGTTCAAGCCGGCCGGAGCAACCTCGGCGCTCTTGGGTTCGGTATCGACAAGGCCTATTTTTTGCCTCTCTCCCGGCACGAAGAACTGGACAACCCTTCCGTCGTCCGCACGTACAAGAAGCGCCCATTTCACATCCCGGGCGTGTTCGTTCATCTCCTCCTTGAATATGCCGGCATCGGCATAGGTCTGGTAGAAGCAATACTCCTTCCGGTGCATCACAAACCCCACGAACTCATCCTGCTGGGAGCACGTGGGCACTTCGGCCCCCGGGGCTGTCTCTTTAGCGGACTTCCCGCTCTCGTCGTCTCTGTAATTCGCAGAATTCATTTTCCACCTAGAAAATTCATTCCCATACTCATCCCCCCCTCGACCAAATCCAACGCGGCAGCAAGCGACACGGTGCCCCACCTTCCGTTCACGAATAACCGAATTCACACGCCAGCCGTACCACCTCGGGACGCAACCCTTTCCCGTCTCCGCGCCACGGCAACGATTCGTCGAGTGAAGGGATACGGGGCGTATGTGCCCTGAAGGCCGGACGACGAAGAAAATTCGGATCGTTGGCGAACAGTGCATTTATAGGTCCGAAGCCTGCAAATGGAGACCGTTCCGGATGCATCATGGAGTCCACGGCCTCCGCATCGTCACGGATCCCCAGCCAGTTGCAGATCCACTTGAGGTGTCTCTCCGGACTGCTCATGAAGGATTCTCCTCGAATACGTATCCAACGCTCTGGAGCAACCTTGTCGAGAAAGTTCAGGATATTGACATTGATATCATGCCAGGCTATCTGCGGATCGACTGTGACACTGTCACTCTCGAAGTCAAACGAGTTAACGAATAGCGCGAAGATACCGTTATTGAGATTCATGACCGACTTACCCTGCGGTATCGGGTGACGTACCAGATGGATAAATCTTGCACCGGGGAAGACTTGCAGGATCCTGTCCAGCCGTTCCATGGAGACCGTGTAGGCCGGACTCTTTTCCACCGGTATCAGGGGGTCCAGCCTGTCGACCAACTCACGATACACCTCACCGGTACAACGTTCCTCCCTTGCCGAGGCCCAGTGCAGCGCCATATGGATTGTGTCGCCGGTCTGTTCCCCGGCATATATCTCCGCAACAGCCCTGAGCAGGCCGTGCCTGCGGTTACTGTCTCCCCCGATTTCCTTGGATACCCGTCGCCAAAGGTCTTTCAGTTGCCGCACATTGAAAAGATTCAACTCTGGCAGACCGAACGCCTGAGGGTGTTGCCCAATCATGGCATTGATCACGGACGTATAGGAGCGCGGCGGCGCCATTAGAAAAAGCGGTTCAACCATATCAAGGTACCCACGACCAGACTTCAACCTTAAAGAACCTGATCATCGCAAGCGACATAACCTTCCAAACCGGTTGCGGGCCGCATTCTATCTTCGCGTAACCCGTCATACCGGACTTAAGCAGACCGTCGCGGTTGTCCAGCAAGACCTGGACCTTTACAACATTACCCGAACTCTTCGGGGTCACCACGGAATCGATCTGCGTCACTTTCCCGTTGAAGATCTTATCGTAATATGTGAATGTCCTCCCGCGAACCGACGCGTCGGCAGCCGCATAGCCGATATCCGGTTCGGGAACTTCGATCTCGGCCAGTACCTGCGAAGTGTTCTCTGCAATTCCGAACGGATCACCCTGCCCCAGATAATGCCCCTTCAGTTGCTTCAGGTTCATCCCGACCAGCTTGCCGTCGAAGGGCATACGTATAAAGGTCTGCTCCACTCTGGAGTTGTAGTAATCATATTTTTCCCGGTAGCTCTGCAACTTTCCCTTTGCAGCCTCTATCTCGTCGGGAGTCGCTCCCGACTTCACCAACGCCAGTTTGGCGCGCAACTCTTCAACCTCCTTCGCATCCACCTCCTTCTCCTGTCTGGCGTCCTCCAATTCCTCCAGCGAGATCGTCTTTGTAACGTAAAGTCTTTCCATACGGGCCATTTTGTCACTGCTGAATTTGAGTTTGGTTTCCTGCACATTCAATTCACGCTCGACCAGTTGTAGCTCTTCCGGTCTCGGCTTGCTCATCAGCTCGTGAACAATCGCCTTCTGTTCATCTATCTTGGCCTTGTAAATCTGTAACTGCGAAGTATAGTCATCATCTGCCAGCTTGGCGACCACCGATCCCTTTTTCAGAAATTCACCGCCATCATAGTAGACATCCCTGATCACTCCGGCGACCTCCGAAGTGATTTCCTGGCGCTGACTCGGCAGCACGACAAAACTCCCCGACGGCTCGTAATGGTAGGGCACTATCAGCAACACCAGCAGGGCGAACGGGGCCGAACGCATCAGATACTTGAAGACACCCCTTTTCTTGTCCGACCTTGCCACATCAATCGCTTCCTTATTGATGGAAACTTTCTTCCACCGTTCGAATTGCAGAGACCGCTCATATACCTCGCTGATCTTTCTCGCCTTCGCTGCAAGACGAAAGAGCAACAAGACCACCAAGACTAGCGTTATAAAAACCCCGGCGCCTCCGAAGTGGTATTTTACGTAACTGCCAAACATCAGGATAAAAACGACGAATGTCAGTATCATGAATAGCGCAGAGGCCAGTGCATACGCCACAAGCACATTCCGATCGAGTTTTCCATACCGATTGCCCTTCAGCTTGTTTACAATGGACAGCGCCGCCTTGGAACGCAAATTGTCCTCGTTGAGCCAGGCGACCATAAGATAATAGCCGCTGCTCTTCACCAGCGGATTGGCCGAGAGGTAGAGTGAAGCTACCGCTATTACCGCCAAAGTGAGGGAAAAGGACGCAATCAGCGGGGTGGTCGGTCTTGATACGAACCAGGCCAGTATGCAAAGAGCGATCAGCGAGAAACGCCCCAGAAGAGGCGCTGCGTGAAACCATATACGCTCCCGCCGGAAAAGCCGCTCCCAGTTCCTTACCCTGACATGGAAGCGGGGATAAAAACCGAAATGAAGCTCTATGAAAAATGAATCTACCGGCAGGTTGTAGGAATAGGCAACAATGGCGATCAGAAAGGTTGCCAGAAGATTGTCCGTAAACATGCCTATCATGGTGTGGGCAAAGTAGGTAAAATGGACATAACGTATGCCAATCATGAACCGGGCGAAATCCTCCTTCATCATGTCCGCATGGCGGTAGGCCACAACAAACGCCGTAATAAAGAGGGGCGGAAGCAGGTAGACAACGTGCCGCAAGGGCCTACAGACCGGCAACACTGCCTTCAGGAAAGGCGCTGGATGGAATAGATGCCATCCCCTTTTTTCCGAACGATCGTCCCCGGTATGCCGGGGAGCCAGACGGGGATAGGCCTCCTCTATTATCAACCTGTTCAATATCTTCAATGCTCTTTTTTCACGATCCCCCAAGTCCCGTGACGACCTGCTGCGAAAAGACGAGGTTTCATCCATCAGACGTACGATCTCGTCCGTCAGGTGCAAGGACGGCTTCTTGGACAGGACCTGTTCGGAAAGATCGGGGATCTTAAGTACATCGTTGAGCCATTCAACACTGTTTTCGTGCGCTCCGGCTTCGTGCAGATCATAACCGTCGTTCCGTACGGCTGCACAAAGGTCTACGAGATCGGATGGACGCCGGAATTCACGGGAAGTAAAATCAGCTTGGTCGGAGACGAGCCCCTTTATGCGGGTTGACTCCGGGCCGACCCCCTTCTCCTCCTTCTCAGAGGCAGCGCCGGAATCCCGACCGTCCCCGGCCAT
Source organism: Deltaproteobacteria bacterium (assembly GCA_013151235.1). Lineage (NCBI taxonomy): Bacteria > Pseudomonadati > Myxococcota > Myxococcia > Deltaproteobacteria bacterium. Next base: position 26,129 of record JAADIO010000028.1, read on the forward strand.
ACCGACATCGGCCGCGCCGCGTGCAATTGCATCGATATCCCCGGCGTCGTGTGCCTCCGCACGTACCCCGGTATCGGATGGACCCGTAAGACGGATAGGCTGATTATCCACCTTACGCCGGTAGGCGGCACACAAAGGGTGAGCCTCGGCATCAAGACCCAGGATCTTCATTTCGTCCAGAAGGGCAAACAGCTTTTCTAACTCCTCCATAGTGATGCCGTGACCGAACCGGTCCTCGAAGACGGAAGCCAACTTATCAAAGTTATCGCACAGCGGCATGACTTCGAGAACAAAGAACTGCCACGGCTCCAACTGATAGGTAAGCCCTTTCCAGTTGTCCTGTATCCTGTATTTCCAATCTCCGTCCACTGTCTCCCTGAAGGCAATCAGGCCCTGCCTCAATAAGGGGGGGAGTGCGACACGCTGAGAATTCGGAATCAATTAAATAACCTCCTGATAATGGAACGGGACTTAGAAAAACCCGTCCGGAGCAAAAAATATTTCACACCCTCCGCGCGGATTATGTACATACCGGTCTCCATCCAGGGGGAGAACACGCGGCCCGAAGGGATTGGCCGTACCGAGGAAAAGCCCATATGGACTCGAGGACATGGTTCGCAGACCTATGTTATAGGGATTCCCCATGCCGTCTGTGGTTACCGGAACCCAGTTTTCCCCGTCAATGCTTCTGTAAAGATCAAACCCGGCCTGGTTTTCAAGTATGAACTCTTCGCCTACATTATTTACGATATTTATAAACGCCTCGGGCCACGAATCCCTCTTCGCATAGCCAAGGAGACAGCTCCAATCGAAGGTTGAAAGATAGAGCCATCCTTTGTATTCGCACATACGCCAGAAATAGCCGTTGAAAAAGTTGTCGAAACCCGGCAGATACCCCGAAAGCGGGGTCTTGCGCCCAACCGGGGTAGTGCGCTCCTCGCCGACAATCAATTCCCAATATCCGTCCGGGTATATTCGTATCAATTCCGGCGCCGCGGGACCAACCTTGTGCTTTCGGTCTATGCCTCCCCCCTGTATGCCGCTCCCCACGTAGAGCACGCCCTTGAAAGGATACATACTCAGTGCGACCTGATTCTTCGGACCGCGGAATGCTCCACGATCCATCACCTTTTCCCACTTGTATGGAGGCTCACCCATTCCGTCGGTACGCCAGACTTGGTATCCATCCAGATTCAAAGTCCCCGCGTACAGATGGTCGCCCAGCCCGGCCATTTCGAAGACCGTCTGGTTGCCGGGGTCTCCGAACCCACGTTCACTCACCGGCTGCCAGCCTCCGGAGAGTGGATCACGGCTTTCATAAATAACCGAGTGCCCCGACACATTGGGATTCCCTCCACGTGAACCGGCAGCAGTGGTAAAAAGACGTCCCCTGAACTCAGTAAGAGACCGTATGGTGGTAACGGGCAGTCCAATCAGTCCCGGTTCGCACACCGCCTCGAAGTGCACCCCGTCTTCGCTTCGGAGCAGTAGGGGCCCCGGCCCCTTGGCCGGCGACCAAGTGCTGACGTAAAGGGCATCCTCGTACCGCCCCGGATCCCTGTAAGTGATCATACCGCGGTAGCCGAGTTCCCTGGGAATAGGCTTTCCATGGCTGCCTCGTATTATTGGGGATTTGAAGACACGCTCCCACTCGGCCTCGACCGGATCATAACGCCATATCTCGGCACCCAGGTCCAGATCGAAGGGATCCTCCGGGCAGGGGACCGGCCAAGGGTCGAGTCCTATAGGCAACCTGGCTTTCATCAAGGGGAAATTCCCGCGAGTTGTGGCCACATACAGATGGTCCCTGAACCAGGCCATCGAGTGCGCGTAATTGTTCAAACCGTGGCCGAACCCCTCCCTGGCCACAAGGTGGAAATCTTTACTGCTGAATCCCGGATAAATACCCAGCTTGTTCATTACAAGACCTTTACTGCGAACCGATCCCGCAATAGCACGCTTGTCGCGATATACGCCTGAAGCCCCTCTCTCGCGAACTTGAAATGGGGGAAAGGTCCCCTGGGAACCGACTCCCTGGTATGGAAAAACCAACCATCCCCTTCACGGAAAAAGCGGTCGCTGCGGAAGTGCCTTCGTCTTGGTTCACCGTCACGATGTGGCTTCTCGCTCTGAATCGAACCATCCCAGAACTGTCTGCACACCCTGATGAAATCGGACGGGTGCGTCACCGGAAAAAAGTGCCCTGCGTTGCGTATCCGCCTGAAGAACGCCCCGGGCCATACCCTAAGAAGATACTCACCAGTCATCATCGCCTGCGAACGTTCTCCGTATACTGCCATGATCGGTATATCAAACTTTTCAAATCGCTGTATGGATAAACCGTCATCAACCATCAACTCTTCCGCCGCCCTCGTAGTATCCATCAACCGTAACCACTGCCTTGCGGCCCTGAGGCTGTTCCTGCCCAGAACAAAGGGACCAACCAGTTTCTTTAATTCATCCGGGATCTTCCCTCCTCCCAGGCGAAGCTGCGCTATCTTCGTCAGCAATCGATAGCCGAAGAAGGGGTCACGGATATCTATCTCAAGGTTGTTACGATCGAAGATCTCCTGCACCTTTTCTCCGAACTCCCATTTCGTTATCCCCGCAAGCCCGCGCACAGCCGAAATATGGGTGTCGAGAAGGAGCAGGCTTTCGAATTTACGCGGCTCCATGCAGGCGAGATGAAGGGCTACTGTTCCACCAAAACTGTGGGCCACAAAATGCGCTCGATCGATCTTCAGATGATCCAGAAGCTGGCGCAGGTCCATCGCCATATTGTGTGCCGAATAACCTCCCGGAGGCATACCGGAACGTCCGTGTCCCCTCAGGTCGTACAACGTAATCCTGAACCGTTCGGCGAACTCCGGGACGTGATGATAGTACCAGAAGGCCATACTGGCGGCCAAACCGTGTACCATAACCAGGTCCTCACGATCCGCTCCCGGCCCGCTGCCCAACTGCATGTAATTGATTTTGGTGCCGTTTATCTTTACCGTGGGCATATGCTACTCCAGATATCCAAGCAATTTCAGTTGTGCCTTAATGGCGTCCTCTTCCTCACGAGACATCTCTTCTCCATCGGCCGCCCGGTTGTCCTCAGTCAGGCTCGCCCCACCGATTAGAACCGGATTATGCGCAAGGTGTTCCGGCGAAAATATCCCCTCCGGAATCTCTCCCTCGAAGTCCTCGGGCACGGCTATTCCCAAACTGTAGAGAAGGATCGATGCCACATCCATGATCCGCATGGACTGTGGTCCCGCCCCATTTACGATGCCGGGCCCCATGGCGAAGAAAACACCCTCCGGATGATGTGTTCCCGCGATCTCCGGACGTTCTTCCACAAACGGTTTCTTGTTCTTTATGGAGACGAATCCGCAATCACGCAGGGTCAGCAACAAGTCGGGCGCGTCCTCCATGGCCGCCCCGGCAAAGACATCTTCCCGATTGTAAATACCGCTCAATATCCGCTCATCCGTGGCCGGATCCCTGAGTTCCTCGAGATCACGTATAAGCTGCTCCCGGAACGTTTCGTAATCCTCCGGCCTGATACCGGTGCCATCTTCCCCGTCCGACACCCGAATATAAATGCCGTTGCTGGAAGGTGTGCGACAGTACGCGGTCGTGCGGGACCAATCGAGATTCGCAAACATGCTCTGCTCACGCCGAAACGCCTCTTCCGTCCGTTCCGTCTCCTTCCAGTGCAGGTAGCCCTTCTCGTGCAGGTAGGCATTGATCCTGACCACTTCGTAGGTAGAGGTAAAGCCATGATCCGAGGCAAGGAAGACCTGGACCTCCGGCCCAGCCTGCGTTACCAGCTGTTCCAGGAACTGATCAAGCTGCCGGAAATAGTCCATGCAGAGCCCGTGCATCCTTCGATGATATACATCTGCCTCACCGTCCACCCGGTCAGGATCGATAAAGGCCCAGGCCTGGTGCTGAAGCTTGTCGACTCCGTCAAACATCACCGCGAGCAAATCCGGGTCTTCGTGTTGAAGTATATATTCCGCAATCATGAACCACTGTTTTTCTCTCGGCAGATGATAGCGGACCCACCTCTCCCGATCTTCATCCGAAAGCAACTGGATAGCCTGCTTCTCGTTCTCGAAGTCCCAGGCCAGCTCCCTCGGGTTGAAACCCGGCAACCCTTTGAGGCGCTCGTAAAACTCCCCGGGACGTGTATTCCTGCGCAGATGTCGCCAAGGGACGAACCCAGGTACGATAAAACCGTTCAGATTCTCAGGGGGCGGCGCCGTGAACGGAAAGTTCAGCGCCGCCACCGACCTCCCGCATCGACTAGCAATCGACCATATGGTCTCGGTCCGTATATCCCTCGCGTCATACAGGGTAAAGAAGACATCGTCCATCCGCTCTTCCGCACGGATGAAATCGAATACCCCGTGATGCCCGGGACTCCTCCCGGTCATCAACGAAACCCAAGCCGGAGGCGTAAGCGGGTTGGGTGTGGAAAGAAGCTTGCACCGCGTCCCTTCCCTGTAGATCCCGGACAGAAAAGGCATAACAACGCCTTCTCTCCCGTCATGACTGGCCAGCTTGTCTAAAACAGTGAATGTGGCTCCATCCAGTCCGATAAACAATGTTCGCATTGGTCCATCCTTTCAGATACCCTTGTCCACCAGGAATGAGGCAACCCGGCCGACAGATAGATCGGACACATAACTGCCGTCCTTCATAAGGAGGTCCTGGAATCCAAACTTGCGCTTGAAATGCTCTTCAATGGCCACGCACAACTGTATGATATCGACTGAGGCGAAATCCAGGTCCTTCACAAGTAGAGTCTTCCCCGTGACAGTATCTTCCAGGTCCAGCCCCCAGTCCTGTATCAGGTCCATAACAATCTCTATGACCACCTTCTCAGCATCCGACTTCCGATTTACAGGCATCCCTTAACTCCCACTCTCTTAATTCTGATGATCCGCAGCAATCGCGATAATACTTCGGTCCACCTCTTCCAGGCGTACCCCCACCACAGTGCCGTTCCGCGCCACAAGCGCAAGACCCCAACCGTTATCCGTGAATGATACCTCGAAGTCCTCCGGTCTTCCTTGCAGTCCCGACCCGAGATATTTCGCCGCCGCCTCCTTTGCACACCATATTCGTATAACCTTTTCACGCATCTCTTTCGAGCTGTGTCCAAGCGATTCACGCTCCTGCGGCGTCATGGCCGATTCCAGCAAATCGGTGCGCACCGCCCGTTCCAAGGACTCCACATCCACACCAACACCCAGCCCCGGCTCCGCCACCGCCGCTACGCACAAGCCATGATCATGGCTGAGAGATACCGGCGGAGCAGGCGATACAACATCGCGCCATATGCCGTCCACGAACGGAGCGCCAGCGTCCTCGTGCCTGACCCTTATATCCGCCGGAAACAACAGCTTACCGCTCTTTTCGTAAACCCAATGGCGCACCGCCTCCTTTATGCATGCACGCCCCAGCAACCATTGGATCCGATACGAAAGCCCCCCCTCGAGGAGACGCCACTCCCTGCGCTCCTCCTCACCCAGGACGGCGCACGCCAATATCCTAAGGAAGATCCCGCTCGATTGACGGCAGAAGTCCTCAGCCAAGTGAGGCAGGATCCAAACCAGGACCCCGGGAGCCCCGAGCATCTCCTTCACGCTGCCGAGACACCCTTTATGCGGGTTCATCCGCACATTGAAGAACCGCTCCGGGACCGGATAAAAAACGTTAATAAGGTTTTCGACCTTGAGGATCGTTCTCCCCACACTGTCCACACACTCGAAATCCCATCTCTTGGGAGCATCTACATCACCGGGCAACAATCCCAACGGTTTGTGGCGGCCCTTCATCTTCAACCCCGACTGATCCTTGGGATGTGGTTGCCGGATTTCGATACGCCCTATGGTTGCGGGGAAACAATTGAAACTCGTGCCAATCTTATGTGCTATCCAGTAAGCGGACAACTGCCCCACGGCATCGAGCAATACCGGATTCAAGACCATTTCCGCGGTTTCATCGTCACGGAAAAATCCTCGCAGGGAAACAGGGGAGAGAAACGCATCCATTCCCTCTTCGTTCCACCCTTCGATTTCCTGAATGCTCCGGAAGACGGGTCCGTGAAACATTCCTACACGGTAAAGGTCCCTTCCATCCCACCGCGGAGGGTGTACACTCTCCAGCTCCGCCAGCATCCCGGATATCTCCACATCTCCCCAGAGGAAATCGGCCGAAACAGCCTTCTTCCCCTCAATCAATGCAACGGCATGACATCTGTCGGGATCTCCCGGAGACGATTCGACCTGTATGGTAAGAACTGCTTTTCCTTCGTCCAATGCAATCCAATCGAATGCCCTGACATTTTCGATCGCAGAAACGGCCCGGTCTCCCCGAAACAGGACGGCCGCCTCGGCCAGGATCTCAAGTGTCACCATCAGCGGGACACAGGCCAGACCTGTAAGACAGGGATCAAAATCCGATACCGGTCCGGAGAGGACGTGATCCCGCAGAAAATTGTTCTCCGCAACGGACAGGGCGCACTCGGCAACCAGGTGTTCATCATCACATTCAACTATGGAATCGATAAACGGCGTATATAAATCCTCTGCAGAGGGGGCATGCCTGCCGGCATCATCCGGAAAGGCGTACCGTTCAACGATCCTTTGCTGCTGATCCAGGAAATCAGACATCAGGTCGAAGTGCCTCTTCATAACCCCGTCCAGGTCGTCCGCCTCATCGCCGGGAAGCATGTGATACCGTTCCGACGACGAGGCCCGCGGTACGGCGCAAACAGTCCCCGGCAATCGTGACTCGGCACCCGACTCAACAATACTTTCCAGCTCATCCTTGTCATCTTTATCCAGGTGGATCACAGGCATGGTATTGTCCAAGCGCATGGTAGGCCGGCAAACCGCTGCAGCCCCCCCTATTTCAGCGATCCGGACATCGCGCGAAACGAACATACGCTCCAGCTTCACCCCCATGTCGTTTACATAAAGAGTGCCGAGAGAGACAAGGAACTGTTCCAGACAGTTCTTCCGTTTCAGGTTCGTGGCCAGGGCCATGTACTCACGACCGGCCAGTATATCCTTGACGAAGGAGGCCAGGTTGCCTGACGGACCTACTTCCAGGAAGTACCGCACCCCCTCTTCGTACATCTTCAGTACGGTCTCGCGGAAACGGACCTTACTGGCCCATTGTCCGGCCGCAAGGGAGCGTACCCCTTCAGGATCGTCCGGAAAACAATCCACCGACACACAGGAATAGAGTGGTGTACGCGGGGCTCCCAACCCTATCTTTTCGTAATAGGCAAGAAAGGCCCGACTGACCGCTGCGAATTGCGGCGTATGATATCCACGGTCGAACGGGAGGAGGGCGCAGAGCCCTCCCTTGGCGGTCAACCCCTTCCTGAGACGCTCGATACTCTCCGGCGGACCGAAAAGAACGAGCTGATTACGGCAATTCTCCATCGCCACGACCACCTCTTCGCCGAAAGGAACCATCTCTTTTTCTATCTCGGATCGCTCCAGAGCGCCCACAGTCATCAGGGCGCCTTTTGCAATACTCCCCTCCTCCAAAACTCTGAGATAGACCTGGTTCAACTCACGCACGAAGTCAGCCAATTGCGAGCGGTCATCATACCGAATCGCCCCGGAGGCAACCAGCGCGGAAGACTCACCGGTGCTGTGCCCAACCATCACGTCCGGCACGACCCCGAAACGATCCAGGATCGCGTACATGGCCTGGCCTGCGACAAAAACCGATTCGGAACCTATATCCATCGTGTATAGCAACTCCTCCAGTTTCGCACGCCGTTCTTCGGTAAGTTCCGACGCCGGGGGGAGGAGGATATCGGTGCGGGTCTCCCCCTGCGTCTCGTTGTAGAGTCCTTTCCAGAAATCGAACCACTCGCGTACTTCATCAAAACAGATCATAAGCTCCGAGAACATGCCGAGATATTGAGACCCTTCGCCCGGGAAGAGAAACGCCAGCTTGCCGTCAAGGGGACGGCAACTGTAGACGATGCCGCTTCGGGTAGACCAGCGGTCGCGCACCGTATCTTTCCGTAACCTCTTCAAGGCATGTTCAATCTTCTTCAAGCAGTCGTCACGGCTCTTTGCCACCAGTGCCAGCCGATCGGGGGCGGCGACAGACGTGGAAGCCAGCGTAGCGGCTACATCACACAACGCAAGATCCGGATTACCGGCGATCCACCCCGCCGTATGTTCCAGAATGTTCATCAATCCCATTCTGTCCGGCGCAGAGAACACGCATAACTCAAACGGCCACCCGGAACAGTCACGGGGCCGTCGCGCCCCTTCGGGCGCCTCCTCCAGTATGGCATGGCTGTTGATCCCTCCGAACCCGAAGGAATCAACACCCGCCATACGCTGTATCCCCGGGACAGAGATCCAGGGTTTGGGTTCCGTATTCACATAGAAGGGCGTACTCTCCATCCCCAACTTACCCGAAACCCGTTCACATCGCGTGGGGGGGAGGACCTTGTGATGAAGCGCCAGTGCACTCTTTATCAATCCTGCGATTCCCGCTGCAGGAATACAGTGGCTGATCATGGATTTTACGGAACCCAGGGCGACCGATCCCTGCAACCCCTTCCGCTCTCCGAAAACCCGTTTCAAGGCCGATATCTCCGTCCGGTCTCCAAGCGGAATTCCCGTCCCATGTGCTTCAATAAGTTCAACAGAAGCAGGATCAACACCGCTCTCGTCGTAGGCCCTGCTGATCGCAAGAGACTCCCCTTCCAGGCTTGGTGCCAACACCCCGTGCCCCCGCCCGTCGCTGGACAGACCCACCCCCCGGATTACCGCATAGACGCGATCCCGATCGGTGATTGCGTCGTGCAGCCGTTTGAGTACTACAACCCCCAGACCTTCACCGAGAAGTGTCCCGTCACTCTTCTCGTCAAAGGGGAGAACCTCTCCCCGCTCACTAAGCGCCCCCAGCAGCGTGAATATTACCGAGACTTCGGCAGGTATGGATGCATTGACCCCTCCGGCCAGCATCAAGCGGCAACGCCTGTTTCGCAATTCATCCATGGCGGCGCTGACGGCTATGAGCGATGAAGAACATGCCGCGTCCACGATATAATTGGGGCCCTTGAAATTCAACCTGTTAGCGATACGACCCGTCATGGCATTCGGTACAAGGGATGCAGCTATATCCGCGTTGAACTGCGGCAGCTTGCTTTCCAGCAGGCCCCTAATTCGAGACAGCTTGTCCTCCGCCAGCGAGGGTATCATCCCCCTGAGGATCTCGATCGTCTGGTCGATAACAATGTTGTGCTGTATAAGATTTCCCTGCCCTCGGTGGAGGTAGGTGCTGTGACCGAGTATGATCCCGGAATCCTCATGATCGTACTCCGCATTCAGGTAGCCGGCATCATCGAGGGCGTCACGGGCACTCTTCAGGGCAAGAAACTGGTCCGGCTCCCCACCGTCCACGGAATTGGGCATAATACCGAACTCCTTGGGGTCGAAACGATAAAGATCCCCGAGAAAACCGCCGTAAGGAGTCTGTATCCTACCGGAAGAGAGATAGCGATCAGCCTCCCATTCCACTGGAGGCTTGCCTACCGCATTGACGCCCGCGAGGATATTCCTCCAATATGTTTTCAGGTCCGGAGCGGAAGGGAACATGCACGCCATCCCGATTATGGCTATAGGCTCCGACCTGTCCCGATCGTTCTTTCTAAGATTCAAACTGTGTCCCCTTCTCACGTACACCCATGGACGGCAACCAGGGTCAACATTCCGCTCTCCCCCGTCCCGCCTTACTGCCCAGCCGGTTCAACTCCGCATTGGAGACGCACTCCATGTCGTCTATGGTCAAAACGATATCGCCGTTCGTATCGTAGAAACAGACATCAGCGCACACAAGGTGGCTTTCTTCTACGCGCGTCCTTTCAAAACGCATGAAGAGTTTCTCCGGACAGGAATCAACATACCGGATGATTTTCCCGAACCTCGCGGGAAGGGCCGTCTCGTCCCGGAACTTTCGTGCCCATATGATAGCCATCTGGGCGGCCGCGTCGATCAGCGCCGGATCGTAACACCATAGGTTATCGTCACGAGTGGCACATCGCAGCCAGTACGACGGCTTCGACGATCTCAGCAACGATAGTGAACCTTCGGGCGTAATCTCCATGATCTCTTCGATCACCCGCAACAGCGGACCGTGGAACAACCAGTTGTCGTATGCCTCTTTAACCGAAAGCCCCTCGCCCCGGAACAACTTGGGAGCGAACGAAGGACGGGCGGGCAGTTCGTCCACCAACAATATCCTGGCGCGGTAAGCTGCACGTTCCTTGACGAGATCGTCGATCAGCAGCCGGACCTCAACCTCAGATCCGTCTCCGTTCATTTCGGCAACTGGGCCGATACGAACATACACCTTGCGCTCACCTCCCTCGAAGCGTATACCGTGCAGCATCCTGCACTCTTCCACACGAAGAATTGTACGGCCGCGCCCGGCATGAATGGCAGCCTCCGACATAATCTCCAGCGCAGCCGCCATGGGAAGGACGGGAATGCCATCGATACAATGCTCCTGCAGATAGATATGATTCTTCTCCACATCCAACCGGAGAATCATATCCCCCCCGTCCCCATCCCTCTCCATGCAGCCATCCAACATGGGGCCGATGTAAGCCGAGGTATCAGCCTGGTATGACTCGGTGGTTGCGCGCAGCTCTCTGTGCGCAGCCTCATGCGCCTCCCATCGCCCCTCGCCACAGACCACCTCGACATCCTGCCCGGCCGCAAGTAGTTCCTCCTTGAAGCACCTCCGTCCGGACTCCGCGCTCACCAGCCTGATCCCTCTCGCGGCAAATTTCTCTTCCGTGGCCGAGATTACCATTCCGGCTCCGAATTGCGTAGCCCCCCACGGCCCCCAGCACAAGGCCCTGACCTTCACCCCCGCTCCCCAAAGACCGCTCAACTGCCAGCAGATACGGTTCATAATCTCATTCGCCGTCGCGTAGTCAGTCTGACCGCTGTTGCCGTAACGTCCCGCCACAGAACTCATAACGACGAAGAATTTCAGTGACTCCGGATCGAGGTATTTCTGCAGCAACATGAGTCCCATAACCTTTGTCTCAACGACTCGGGACCAACTATCGCCCGTCTTGTCCCTGAGCAATTTGTCCTCGATGATCCCGGCGCCGTGGATCACGGCGTTTACCGAGCCATGCTCCCGTCGGATCTCTTCGAAGAGTCGACTCATCTCCCCTTCATCCATGACATCAACAGCGTAATAATGGACCGTTGCCCCCCTCCTTCTGAAATCATCCATGTTGTTTCGCATCTCCCTTTTCGCAAGTATCCCGCGGATCTTCCTTTCTATCTCGGCTGGCATAAGTTTCCGGCCGCCGGAGTGGGCATTGGAGATAAAATACCGCCGTAACTCGGCGGCGGTGGCCAGCGACGAAGTATCTTCCGGTTCTTCACCGGGCATGGGGCGGCGTCCCGTAAGGATCAAAACATTCCCGGGAAGGGCCAGATCACGGAGCAGTTCCGCGGTAATCCCTCTCCCCCCTCCCGTAGCCAAAACAACAAGATCACGCAGATCCCCTTCCGAGCCGGTAAGGTCAACCTCTTCCGGAACCGTTCTAAAGATCATCCGACTCCCATCTGCATACCCTATTTCCTGTCGTCCCCCCAAGTTTTCCATTTCGTTCAACAGGGCAGCGGCGACTTTATCTTCTCCGTCACCGGGGTCGAAATCCACCGCCTTCATGATAAACTGCGGCGCCTCGTCCAGGAAGGACTTGAGCAGTCCAACACCACCGCCCTGTATGGACAAGCCGTGGAGATCAGCGACCCCCGTGCGTCCGAACCCCCCTCCCATTGAGCTTGCAGAGATGAGGACCGCACCGGGTTGCAGTCTTTCGTACAGATTCCGCAGGATTAGGAAAAAGGATTTCTCGTTGCGCAGCAACTCCATCCTCCACTCCTCCATGCCGGAGCGTGGAGAAATCCGTGCGGCAGACAGAGGAGCAAGATGGATCACACCATTTACACGTTCCGTATTTACAGCGAAGTCTATGCACCACTCGTTCAGTAATTCCTCACTCTCCAGGACAGAGCGCTGTACCACGTAAACCTTGCACCCCCTCTCCTCAAGAAGGTGTTTCAAAGAATCAGAGATACCGGAGATATCCTCCGTAAGCACGAAGAGGCCGCCTTCGATCGGCCGCATGACCGAGGGATCCAGTGCCTCTTCACAGGGGACCATGACATGCCGGAACGGAGGAATGTCGACAGCATCCTCTTCTTCCGTTCCGGCATAATCAAAAGGGACGGCAGGATCTCCCGTAACCGACAGGCTTTCAAGCTTCTTTATGATCCCCATGAGCGTTTGCTCTCTATTCAGCTCGGCGGTATCCCCCAACGCCTTTGCATACGATTCCGGAAGCCTCTTCATCAACTCCCCCACGATCTCCACCCTCTTGATCGAATCGATACCGAGATCCGCCTCCAGATCCTGATCCAGGCCGACCATCTCGCGGGGGTAGCCGG
>JAADIO010000029.1 GCA_013151235.1 Deltaproteobacteria bacterium
TTCTGGTTGTTTTTGTTTTAGCGGACTGAAATAAACCAGATGGAAGGCTATCATGTCCTTTTTGAATGTGCGAAAAATATTTTACGTTATCACCAATTCCGGATGCGGCTTTAATATGAGAAAGCTCCTCCGAGCTTTTTTGTTTTCGATTTTCAGATGGCTATTTTCGTTTCAAGAAACGAAACCGGGTCGTATCGACCAGAGAAATCCGATTTCAACTGCTGCTTGAAGCGACTTTTTCAGGAACGACTAATTAGCCAGAATTACACTCTTAATCACAGGCACAGAACGTGTCTCCTGCTCATATTCATAGGCACCAATATCAAACAAGCCGTTTTGGGGTCTTGTGACTCCTTTGAAATCATGTAATACAATTCCGCTTGTATCCATACCGACATCAATTGCAGGAGATCCTGCAGAAAGATCAAAATTATCCGACAGGACACCGACAAAAGCTGGATTTCTCCCTGTTATATTGTTCAAAAAGCAGGAAGAAATGGTGCTGGCAGTGGTACCTTTAGTGCTGAACCATAAATTATGGTCTCCAGATACATGGGGATATTTGCCGGGATCAATATTAGTGAATGCGTACCCCTGTGTATCAACAATAATATTGTTTTTTATGGAACAGGTAACATGGCCATAGTTGCTGGTTGTATAAAACCATATACCAGCTTCACCACCCCCACCATAAGAATCACCGTAGGCATATATAGTATTGTTATATATCCTTATGGTACTTGACATCCCACGATCCCCTATCCTGATAGCAGCTTCTTCTGCATTCGCCTCATCTTTTGGCCCCTTTCCTGAATTGAGCAAAATGTTGTTATAAACATCGAATGAGCCACTCCAACAGATACTCCCATCTGCTGCACGCGATCCAATGTTGATCCCTGGTCCTCGTTGGTTTAGTACATAATTATCATGGATTTTAACGGTACCGCTAAAATTTCCACAAGTTGTTCCATATGTCTCATCATAGTTGTTCAACCCATACTTGGATTTATTGTCCTTAAGAACATTCCAACCCAATTCCCACGGACTCACATTCGTAATCGTGTTGCTGCGTATAGAAAGATATACCGTATGTTGGAACTTGGATGTCTGATCACAACCGAAATCATGTATATAATTCCCCAGGATCCTGGCATCCGACAAATAATCATAAGAAGCACAATTCGTTGAGATTGCACCTTGCTCGCCAGAAGTACATTTCCCGGGAATATCGGTTATTTCATTACCAACTATCCTGCCAGATGCCGTTGGCCTGATACCTCTCGCTGTTCCAGGATGAAGAATAGTTGTGTCTCCTACAGACGGTTCATCATAGTTACCTATTCTTATTACATACTTTGATATGACAATCCCTTTGGCTTTATATGAATCAATTCCCTGATTGTCTCCCTGTGCAGTACAACGGCTGTTCGGATAAGCGGCAAAAGCCGTCTGGTTCATCGCACCACTGACCAAATAGTCAATGCGAATGCCGGTAAGGCCACTTGAATAGGAGTTTATCTCCTGCACTCCATCAAGCACATATACAATATCCCCCGGCTGTATTTTCGTACTGGCACCATTTGTATATCTCGAGACAGTTTTCCATGGATGTACCCATGAACCATCGCCAGTGGAGTTATTCCCTGTTTCACTGACATAATATATGGAGCCCGACCGTACGGTAAACGGCAATGTATTCGACAGAATACCGTTCACCTTTAACTGAATCTGATATGTACCCTTGGTCAACGTACCGGGTACAGAAAATGCTATTTCTTGCATTTTGCTGTATGTATACAGATCAGCAGGACCTCCCGGAAGTCGCCCATCCGCGTTTTTCCAGTAATAAATATGTGCCGGAGCGATACCGCCTATTGTCAAAGTAGATGCAGCCTGACTGTTCCCAAGGTTACGACCCCAAAGAGTTACAATGGTACCCTGCCCATAACCATCATTCAGCCCACTACTCGGCCCATTTGTCATGTCAGTAAAAAACAAAACAGGAGCCGCGGCATAAGCGATAGATGTAAGGCCTAAAAACACTAATACACAAAAACTTATTATTCTTCTCATCTTAAATCTCCACCATATGGATAAAGAACAATCACAACGCTTATTGCAGAATTTATTTCTCCCGAATCAGGGTGTGCTGCTTACGACAGTAACATTATGAGGAACCGCAGGAATCGTGGATAGTTTTTTCTCTTCCGCCGTAGAAGTACGCTCACTCCCATCACTCATCACAGCCGAAATGGTGAAGTAGACCGGGTACTGCGTTATATCCACATTTGTACATGCTAATGTCGTAGCTGTCGCATCACCGGTCTCACACGCAAGCGTTTTACCGCTCATGTCCGCGCTGTAAGAATAGTACATCTTGTATCCCTGAAGATTGCTGGTGTCCGCCATTGACCAAGTAATCGTTACGGTTTTAGATGCACTCCACACCACAGAAGGGAATAGAAACAACAAAACAAAACAAGCAAGGACTGATTTTACCACTTGATTTTCCTCCATCCCGCATATTCGTATCTGCATATCACCATAAAACTGTATTTTCTCATTGTTTCCTGCATCGGATTCTCACAATTAGAACAAACACCGGAAGCAACAGAAACAGGCCATCCACCCCGTTCCCCGGCCGACCGGACAAGGCGCAACCACCACCGCCTCCACCACTTCCAGCGGAAGCCCCGGAGGATCCGGATGAATTTGAGAGGGGCTCTCCGACAAACCCAGGGTCCACGATCACACCGTTCGCCGTCTTATCGGCATCTCCCGTCCCGCCGTCGGTCAGAGTGAAACTCAGGCGGTTACCCGATACGACGGCACTCAGCTCCGTAAAACCGTTCCCCGTATCATACTTCCAGTATTCCACATCTGCAGGAAAGCTTGCCTGACTGTAGATCGTGACCGTAACGCTTCCTCCGACAGCAACGTTTTCTATCTTATATTGAAATCCGCCGTATGAAAAGTCCGCCGGGAGACTTTCCGACAGATAAGCGGAAGGACTGCTGATAAATACGGCTTCGGCAATCCGGACAGCCGAAGCGGAGACCTTCAGCGCAATCTTTCCCTTCTTCCCTTCCAATGTCACCAGCGTAGCGTCCAGACGATCCGGAACCCCATCACCATCAATGTCATTGCTCAATTCCTGGCTGTCCGGAATCCCGTCATTGTCCGAATCGGTATCCAACGCATCGATGATCCCGTCTCCATCCGAATCCAGAGGAGAAGATATATTGCCGATCTCCTGACTGTCCGGGATTCCGTCCTGGTCGCTGTCGGTCAGGTTGGGATTCAGAGCGATGGATGTCTCTTCAATGTTCGTCAATCCGTCGCCATCCTGATCACCGTTCGGACCGTCCGTATCATTCATATCAACATAGTTGGGGGCGCCGTCGTTGTCGGAGTCGCCTGTACCCTCTACGGCATCCGGTTTCCCGTCGTTGTCGGAATCAAGATCAAGGGCGTCGATCGTGCCGTCACCGTCAGAATCGATGGGAGTCTTCCCTTTGTCAAATTCCGCCTGATCGGAAATCCCGTCTCCGTCGGAATCGGCAAGGTTCGGGTTCAACCCATATGTCACCTCGGTCGAATTGCTGATTCCGTCGCCATCCTGATCACCGTTCGGACCGTCCGTATCATTCATATCAACATAGTTGGGGGCGCCGTCGTTGTCAGAGTCGCCTATACCTTCCACGGCATCCGGTTTTCCGTCGTTGTCGGAGTCGAGATCAAGGACGTCGATCGTGCCGTCACCGTCGGAATCGATAGGACGGACCCCGTTCCCCCATTCAACAAAATCCGATATTCCGTCGCCGTCCGAATCGGCAAGGTTCGGATCCAATCCATACTTAAGCTCCTGACTGTTGGAGAGTCCGTCATGATCCGGATCCGCCTGTGAATCATAAACGGTGATCATCTTGCTGACGGTTGTTTCCCCTCCATTATTATCGGTAACCCGGAGAGAGACCGCAAAACCGCCCGCCGCTGAAAAGGTGTGCGAAGGATTCGCCGTATAGGCGGAGGAATGATCACCGAAATCCCAGACATAACCGGTGACCTGCCCGTCACTGTCCGATGCGTTCGCCGTAAATGCCACAGTCAACGGGGCAACACCGGTCGTTTTGTCCGCGGTCATGGTCACGGAGGGCGGAACATTCGGATGATCGGAGACAACGATCGACTGTGAGGCGGTCGCGGTGGCCCCCTGGTTATCCGTTATCGTGAGCGTCGCCGTATAGGTGCCGGCCACACGATAGACATGCGTGGGCGCAGAACCTGAACCGCTGCTTCCGTCGCCAAAATTCCAGGCATAGGAAGCAATCGTTCCGTCCGTATCCGTCCCCAGGCCGTAGAACCGGACGGAGAGAGACACCTGTCCCTGCGTCGGCGAGGCGCTTACCGAGGCGGTAGGCGGCGAATTGCCCGAAGACGCCGCCTGCTCTACGACAACCTGGACCGTATCCGTACTGCTCGCCTTCCCGTCATTGACGGTCAGCTTGAAAACCAGCGTCTGACCGGAAAGGGCCGAAGTAGCCGAAAAGAACGGTGTGGCCGCAGTGCTGCCCAACAGGTTCACCGCCCCGCCGGAGACTTGTACCCACGAATAAGTCAGGTTATCTCCGTCCGGATCGGAGCTCCCGCTCCCATCCAGATTGACCTGGATACTCCCTCCCGTTAATTGCGATTGTGTGACCGTTTGATCTGCTCCTGCCGAAGCCGTAGGGGCGTGATTTACACTCTCGGTGGCAGTCACTTCATTGGAATAGCCGCTCTCATTCCCGCTTGTATCGTAGGATGTAACAGCAATATGGTATGTAACGCCGGCGGTCAGGCCGCTCAGTGTAAGCTCCGGATTCGCCGGGTCGGAAAGGGATGCAACCGGGACCGAGATCGGAGAATTCCCCTGGGAAAGCCCTGTACCGTTGTAGGGAGCGCCGGACCCGTCCGTATCATAATAAATCCTGTACCCGGCAAGATCGCTGCAGGCAGTTCCATCGGCATTGGTCGTCGTCTGATCCCAGGCAACGGTCACGGAAGCCTCGGCAAACCCTGGTCGGAGAGAAACCACCAGAAAACAAAGGATCAAAAAGATCAAGCTTTTACTTCGGATTGTCTCCATTCGTAAAGCTTTCATAAATCTACCTCACCACAAAAAAAGGCCGCCAGGAAAACTTCCTCTGGCGACCCGGCCGACATAGAAACAGAAAAGGGGAATCGGGAAATAGGAATTGGAAAAACAAGGGCAACCCCATACCCATCACCGTTTCATTAGTCCCGAGGCTCTGCGTCCCGCGGTTTCCCGCGGTTTGCTCTGAGCAAAGGAAAACTATTTTATATCAGTATGTTACACCTCATTTCCTCCACAAAAAAACCCAGCATACCGAAAAAGGCATCCTGGGTAAAAGTCCTCGGGCATCCTGCCGCCCACTATTTTACCACTTCGGGAGGTCATGACCGACCTTAATGATAAGGCCTCACAACTCTGCGATCCCGGCCTTCCGACCGGAACTGCCTTTATCGGTGGTTCTATTTTAAACATTACCCTCACTCGTCAATAATGTCAATGTCAATTTTTGACACCTTGATCGTGGAGGTACTGCAAGGCAAATGCCAATAACACCACGCAAAGCTCAGGTTCTCAAAACCCCTTTGTTTCCCATATGTTGTGTAATTATAAAAACGTTCATACAACATCTGGCGTTAAATGTCAACAAATAATGCATGTTTTTTTGTACAATTCGCCTGAATAGCTGTATCGGATAAGATACATTCCTTGGGGATAAAGCAAATTCAGAAAACCAAAAGATCCCTCCCGGCCAATCGGATCATGTATAATAAAATCACGTAATATTCAGGCTGACAAATAACGTGAGGTCTATAAGATGAGGCCTGAACAACCCATCCCCGTCGAAGGCTATGACCAACGGCAGGAGCATCTTCACTCCCGCTGTCTGCATATCGGCCGGCTTATCGCAATCCTGGTTCTAGCGTCGTTACTCTCTTACGGCTTCTTCGTTGAGCCGCACAGGTTACGTACGGTCACAGTAACCATCCGGGACCGGGATATGGCCGATGTGCTTGGAGGTCTACGGATCATCCAGATGAGTGATCTTCACCTCGGCAGCAATTCAACGATCACCCCGAAAGAGATATTCGCCATCCTGCAGAAAATCCGGCCGGACCTGATCCTCCTTACAGGGGACCTGGTGGACTGGAGCAGAAGCGACAAGGACTATGATGAGGTCTTCGACTTTTTATCTCACCTCCATGCACCACTTGGGGTCTTTGCCGTAATGGGGGATGCCGACTATTCCAGTACCCGCCGCTCCTGTGAATACTGTCACCGGAAGGAAAGCGGTCTGCCCGTCGAAGACCATGACGTAAGGTTTCTGCGGAACAAGCTATGGCCTCTGAAAGGAAGGAATGGAAGACCATTCATGCTGGCCGGCGTCGGATGGAAGGCGGACAACGCGCGAAAGAAGAAGTTACTCCAATCAATCCCTCCGAAAATCCCGGCGATTATGCTGGCCCACTCCTCGGTTATTTTCCGAAAAATCCCGGCATCAAGAAATATTTTGGTTCTTTCCGGCGACACACACGGGGGACAGATCCGTCTTCCAAGCTTTTTGTGGAAGATACTGGCCCTCAAACCGGATCCGGAGCACATGTACGGTCTCTATCATGAAGGTCGCAAGATCCTGTACGTGAGCAGTGGAGTGGGAACATCGGAGATTCCGTTCCGCCTCGGCATGCCGCCGGAGATCGTTCTGTTTCAGTTCATCCCGTGAAGGAGGGAGGTTGTTGTGAGCAAGAAGATTCTCAACCTCGGGGTATTGCTCTTGATGCTATTGCTTTTCTGTGCGGCATGCCGTTCAGAAAAGCCGGGCATGCAATATGATTTCGAATCCCGGGATGATCTGGACAGTCTGCAATGGAAGTGCGGGACGATCTTTTCCCTCTCCGGAGAACATGCCACGTCAGGCAGACATTCACTCAAAATGGAGCTGTATCCATCCGACTATCCCGGCCTGACTCTCTCCGGTTTCAACCCAGACTGGTCGGGAGCAAGCATCCTGCACATCGATCTTTTCAACCCCGGCAGGGATCCCCTCCGCATCACGATTCGAATCGATGACCGAGCCAACCCGCCATACATTGACCGCTTCAACCACTCCTTCCATATCGCACCCGGGATGAATCATCTTGCCGTTCCGTTGCAAACTCTCGTAACTTCGGGGAGAAAACGGCACCTGGAAACGGCACACATTACAAAACTCGTTATTTTCATAAGCCACCCCGAAAGAAAGCAAACCCTTTACATCGACAATATACAAACGGAATGATCCTGACACGTAAACAGAAAAACAACATCTTTCCGTTGGACTCTGCCTGCAAACTATGCAATAATCCCGGCAACTTCATTATTATCATAGAGTTAGAAGATGATAAACGCCCTTTCCGTCGACGTGGAAGAATATTTTCAGGTATCCGCCTTTGACCAGGTGATCGACCGGCGAAGATGGCCAGCACTGGAAAGCCGCCTTGCCAACCCCCTCCACAGGATCCTGGACCTCTTCGATCGCTATAAAACAAATGCTACCTTCTTTGTCCTGGGTTGGATCGCAGAGCGTCACCCGGCGCTGATCGGCGAGATCCATGCACGAGGCCACGAAATCGCCTCCCACGGATATGAGCACCGGCTGATCTATGAAAGCTCTCCGAATCACTTCGCGGGAGACCTTGAAAGATCCCGGAAGACTCTGGAGGATATCACCGGACATGGTATTCTCGGATACCGTGCCCCCAGCTATTCCATTACACGCGAAAACATGTGGGCCTTTGATGCCCTGATCGAACAGGGGTTCGTATATGATTCCAGTATCTTTCCGATCCATCACGATCGTTACGGCATATCCGGCAGTCCCCGTTTTCCCTATACGATCAGGCGTAAAAACGGCCGGATCCTGGAGTTTCCCCTCTCGACGGCACGCATTATGGGCGGCAATATCCCGGTCGCGGGAGGGGGCTACCTCCGTCTCTTCCCTTTCCCACTTATTCGTTGGGGGCTGCGACACATCAACCGCAAGGAAAAAGAACCTTTCATCCTCTATTTTCATCCATGGGAGATCGACCCGGAACAACCACGGCAGGCGGTCAATGCTGTAACCCGTTTCCGCCACTATCACAACCTCAACCGGATGGAAGGAAAGATCGAGCATCTCCTGCAGGAATTCACCTTTACTTCCGTCTCCGGTTTACTAAAAGTGCTCTTCTCCCACGACTATACAGAGACAACGGGGACCGCGACATGATGGTAACAGCGCTGTTGATCCTTTGCATGCTGATCACTTCCGTCACGGCTTTGCTGCTGCTCACGCGTGAACGGAAAAGTATTGCATTGAAAACGCTGGGGCAAACGGCCGGGTTGCATGCATTCATTATCCTCTGGCTGTTCCTCTCCTGGAACGGGTTCCTCCCCTTTCTCACTCTTTTGCCGCTGCGGATTGTCCTCTCCCTTTTCTCGCTGACGCTCTATACCTCGGTCCTCTTTTCTTTCCATCATGTCCGTTTTGAACGACCGCTCCTTCCCGGGATTCAACGAATCGCATTACCTGTATCGGCTTTTCTGGCCGCACTCTTTTTTCTCCTCTCCTTCCATCCGATACTCCTGGCCGAAAAGACACTGCTTAACGGCCGGATCGCACTCCGTTTCGGGCCGGCAGGAACCCTCTTCGGCATCGCAACCATCCTCTGTCAGTTGATCATTCTCTTTCAGATGGAGCAAACCTTTCGCTCCGCCTCAACAAATCAACGGATCCGGCTCAAATTTCTCATCCTGGGAATTGCCTGCGGCAGTCTGTATCTCCTTTTTCTGGCCGGCAGGATTCTCCTGTATCATTCCATCGCAATTGATTATCTGGTCGCCGGCGCCGTCGTCGCTTCGGCCTGCTGGTTGATGATCCTTTTTGCAATGGTTCGACATCGTTTATTGCAGGCGGATCTCTTTATCTCCCGACAGGTCGTTTTTACTTCCGTTGCGGCCTTCGGAATCGGTCTTTATCTCTTCGTTGCAGGAATGATTGGATTCTTCATCCGTTCCCGGCGGAGTCAATGGGACCTGCTGATCACGATTATCTTCGTCGCCCTGACCATTATTTTTTTCGCCATGCTCCTTTACTCCCCCGTCCTGCAACGACGGATCAAACATTTCATCCACACCCACTTCTACCGTTACCAGTATGACTACCGAGAGGAATGGAAGGAATTCACCCGGAAGATCATTGCCGCCCGGGACCTTCCCCAACTCCTCGAAGGGGTCATCGAAATGATCTCCGAAACCCTTTGGATCAACCAGCTCTCCCTCTGGCTCTTTAATGAAAAGACGGGGATTCTGACATTTACCACCAGCCGCAACCTTCCCAGGAAGGCCCAATTCGTCCGCAGGGAATCCCCGCTGGTGGCCTCCCTGCTCCGTACCGGCACCCCCTTTACCACACAATCGTCACGAGGAAGGAAGACCGCAGAAGCAATGAAGGATTTCTTCCAGCGATACCAGATCTCGATGATCGTTCCGCTCAAACTGGGCAAACGGCTGGTCGGGATGATCACATTAGGCCCCACGATGAAAGGAACCGACTATACGGATGAGGACGGGGAGCTCCTGACCATGATCGCGGATCAGGCCGCCGGCGCCATTATCAGCGCCCAGTTAATCGAGGAGATCGGCCGGACCAAGGAAGAAGAGTCCTTCAACAAGATCTCCTCCTTCCTGGTTCATGATCTGAAAAACCTGGTCTCTTCCCTGTCGCTGGCCCTGCAGAATGCCAAGCGGAACATTGCCAATCCCGCTTTCCAGATGGACCTCCTCTCAACATTGGTGAATACCATCGAGAAAATGCAGACCCTCATCGAGAAACTCTCCACACTTCCGAAGGAACTGGTGATCCACAAGGAACCGGTCAACATCAACCGGTTGATTCGGGAAGCCATAGAGAGTTCCCGTGTAGACAACCTGCGGAATGTGGAACTGCACACGGAACTGAATGAACTCCCCCTGATCCAGGCGGATGGCGAATATGTGAAAAAGGTCCTGGTCAATCTGATTCTGAACGCCGTCCAGGCACTGCCGAACGGCAGGGGAAGGATCGAGATCTCCTCTTACGACAGCGACGGCTATGTCCGAGCCGAGGTCCTGGACGATGGAGAAGGAATGTCGGACGAGTTTATCACCCAGGAACTCTTCAAGCCCTATCGCTCGACAAAGAAGAAGGGATTGGGAATCGGTCTTTTCCAATGCAAGACCATTATGGAAGCCCACGGCGGAAAGATTGAAGTCCACAGCCTGCCGCAACGGGGCTCTCAATTTATCCTGAGTTTTCCCATTGCATAGGAGCATCCCATGACAGGATCAGGCTATCGATGGATGCAGGTCGGAGATATCAACGCCTTTTTCGGCCTCATGATCGACAACATGTCCGACCTGGTCATCATGGCCGGCATCCTGATCGGGGTCTTCGGCTTTCCCCGGGAACTCGTCCTGTACCGCATGATTCCCGGCACGGCCGTCGGCGTCCTGGCGGGTGATCTTTTCTATAGCTACCTGGCCTTCCGTCTCGCCCGAGAAACGGGACGAAGCGACGTGACCGCCATGCCCCTGGGGCTTGATACCCCTTCCACCTTCGGTCTCGCCTTCGGAATCATCGGCCCGGCCTACCTAAAGTTCAAAGACCCGATTCTGGTCTGGAAGATCGCTATGTCCGTCATTATTCTCATGGGACTCATCAAAGTCATCGGTGCCGGGTTCGGTCCGGCTATCCGCCGCGTGGTCCCCCGTGCGGGACTTTTGGGGTCCATCGCCGCCGTCGCCCTGATGCTGATCGCCTTTCTGCCCGCGCTGAAGGTCTTCGCCGATCCCGTCGTCGGCTTCGTCTCCCTCGGGATCATCCTGATGACCCTGATCGCAAAGATCCGGTTTCCGCTGCGCATACCGGGTGCCCTGGCCGCCGTTCTTGCGGGAAGCCTTCTTTACTATCTCCTGCAATGGACGGGGCTTGCCGCCATGGCCCCGGCACCCGTGTCGGAACTCCACTTGAGTTTCCGTTTCCCCTGGCCGAGCCTTGGATTTCTGGGAGGACTGTCGGCGGCCCTGCGCTATCTTCCCGTGGCCATTCCCTTTGCGATTGCAATTGTGGTGGGCGGCATCGATGTTACCGAGTCCGCGGCAGCGGCCGGTGATGAATACAGCAGCCGGACCCTCCTCTTTGCCGACGGCATCGGCACCATCCTCTCCGGTCTCTGCGGCGGCGTCATCCAGAGTACCCCTTACATCGGTCACCCCGCCTACAAGGAGATGGGCGGGCGGGCCGGCTATACCCTGGCCACGGCACTCTTTATCGGATTAGGCGGCATGTTCGGCTATCTCTCCTTTTTCGTCGACCTTCTTCCCGAGGCCGCCGTCGCCCCGATCCTCATCTTTATCGGCCTGGAAATTACCGCTCAGGCATTTGAGGCGACCCCTTCCCGCCATGCCCGGGCGGTGGCAATCGCCTTTCTCCCGGTCATCGCCAACCTCCTCTCCATCGAAATGGCGAACCTGCTCTCCAACATCGGAAAAACAGCGGCCGACCTGACGGGTCATGCCGCCGTAACCTATCAAAGTATTCTGGTCCTGGGAAACGGATTTATTCTCTCTTCGCTTCTGTGGGGTGGAGCCGTTGCCCACATCATCGACAAAAAGCTCAAGACAGCGGCTTTCTACTTCACCCTCGCGGGTCTCTGTTCCCTCTTCGGAATCATTCACTCCCCCCTTTCCGACGGAGAGATCTTTCTTCCCTGGCACATCGCTTCGGCCGTACCCTACCGGCTCTGTGCCGGCTACCTTCTGACCGCCCTGCTCCTCTTGTCCCTTCATCCGGCCGGTTCGAAAGCCGCCCACAACGGAGAAAATGTTTCCCGGAATTTTCATTGAAGAAAACCGCCGAAAATGGTAATTTAACAATTCTTTTTTTCAAACCTGTATCGGGTGATTCAACGATGAACGAAGAGATGATCGATCGTGTTTCCAGACCGTCGCGCTATATCGGTCGGGAGATCAACACAATCCATAAGAATCCACACGAAGTCGAGGTGAAAATCGCCCTCGCTTTTCCCGACACTTACGAGATCGGCATGTCCCACCTGGGGTTGAAAATCCTTTATGACATTCTGAACCGTAGGGAGGATACCCTGGCCGAACGGGTCTATGCCCCCTGGAAGGATATGGAGACAGTCCTTCGGAGCGAAGGCAGGCCGCTGACCACCCTTGAATCCTCGACATCGCCGGCCGAGTTTGACCTGATCGGTTTCACCCTCCAGTACGAAATGAGCTATACCAATATCCTGAATATGCTCGACCTGGCGGGGCTTCCCCTTCGGGCTACCGAACGGGATGAACGCCACCCCCTGATCGTCGGGGGAGGTCCCTGCGCCTTCAATCCCGAACCTTTGTCCGATTTTTTCGATCTCTTCGTCATCGGCGACGGAGAGGAAGTCCTCCACGAGATCATCGAGGTTTTCCGAACATACCGGGTCGGCACAAGGTCGAAGCTTCTGCAGGAACTCGCCCGGCTGGAGGGGATCTATGTCCCGGCCCATTTTTCGATCACCTATCACAACGATGGGCGGATTGCCGAGATTCGGAATGTCACGGGGGGGAAAGACCGGATTCACAAACGGCTTGTCACCGACCTGAACGCAACACCTTATCCCTGCGCTCCGATCCTTCCCTACATGAAAACCGTCCATGACCGGGTCGCCCTTGAGATCTCCAGGGGATGCACACAGGGATGCCGTTTCTGCCAGGCCGGGATGATCTACCGTCCCGTCCGGGAACGGAAGATCGGCACCCTTCTTGATATTCTGGAAAGATCGGTGGAGAGTACGGGACATGAAGAGGCCTCTCTCACTTCTCTTTCGAGCGGTGATTATACCGCCCTTCCCCAGCTGGTCGATTCGGTCCTGCGTTTCGCCGAGGAACGGCACATCGGGGTTTCCCTTCCCTCTCTCCGCCCGGGGACCCTGACCGCAGGTATTATTGAAGCGATCCGAAAGGTCCGGAAGACCGGTTTTACCATCGCTCCGGAAGCCGGGACTCAGCGGTTGCGGGACGTAATCAACAAGGGAATCGGAGAAGAAGAGATCTTCGACACCCTCCGGAAGGTCTTTGAGGCCGGGTGGGAATCGATTAAACTCTATTTCATGATCGGCCTGCCTACGGAGACGGGAGAAGACCTGCAGGGAATCGTCGACCTGGTCCATCGGGCGTTGAAGGTCGCGCGTATCGCCAACCCGAAACTGAAACGGATCAGCGTCAGCCTCTCCCCTTTCGTTCCGAAGCCGCATACGCCTTTCCAGTGGTCTGTGCAGGACAGCCCTGATGAGATCAACAAAAAATACGAATTCTTGAAGAAGCATCTGAAAAACCGGAAGATCCAGATCAAGTGGCATGACCCGGAAATCAGTATGCTCGAAGGGATTATCTCCCGGGGAGACCGGAGAATCGGTCGTGTCCTGCAGGCGGCATGGGAGGAAGGATGCCGCTTCGATGGATGGACGGAGGAGTTTGATCCGGCCAAATGGGAGTCCGCCTTCAGGAAAGAAGGGATTGACCCCGCCTTCTACCTCTACCGAAACCGGGCCTGTGAAGAAGTGCTTCCCTGGGACCTGATCGATACGGGGATCTCCAGGGACTTTCTGAAGGAAGAATTCAACCGGGCCCTCCGGACGGAGCTGACTCCCGATTGCCGGAAAGGAACATGCAGTCTTTGCGGTGTCTGCACAAAAGAGATCCGGAACGTCTTTGCCGAACCGCCGGAAGAAAAGAACCCCCGCAGCACCCTGTCGAGCCGGAAGGGTCGTATTTCCGTTAAACGGTTCCGGGTTCGCTATTCCCGGAAAGGGCGGCTCCGGTTCCTCTCTCACCTGGAGATGATCAGCGTCATTCTCCGCTCCTTCGCCCGTGCGGCGATTTCCCTCGAATATTCGAAGGGGTTTCATCCCCATCCGAAAATCGCCATGGGGCCGGCTCTCCCGGTCGGCGTGGAGGGCAATACCGAATATTTTGACGTCAATGTGGAAGGAACCCTCTTCGAAGAACCACTATCCGAACGGTTGAACCGGGTCCTTCCGGAAGGGATCAGGATCACGGGCGTCAACTGGATTCCTCATCAGGCACCGGCCATCTCTTCCATCATTCGTTTCGGAGAATACCGGATGGAACTCCCGAAAGATCTCGTCCCCCTTGACCCCCGGAGGAAAGTTCAGGACTTCCTCGACCGGACGGAGATCCCCTTCACCCGGCGGCGGAAGAGAAAAGAAAAACGTTTTGATCTGAAGCCGATGATCGGCTCCCTGAAAGTTGTAACGGAGACGGACAACAGCTTTTCCCTTGTTACGCTGATCCGGACGGGCGACCAGGGAGGGCTGCGGCCCGATGAACTCCTTCGGGCACTCTTTGACCTTTCAGAGGAGAACCTTCAAAGAATCCGAATTCTGCGGACCGGGCTTTTTACGGACCGGGAAAAGTCAAGCCCCTTTGAGGAACGGCTGGTGCAACCGGCCTGAATTCGATTTTGGGGCAACGGAAGCCGGCCGGGAAGCCGGCATTTCTGAGGGAGCGTCTCGTGACCACCGAATTGATCGTCAACTCCACCATGCACGAAACCCGGGTCGCCATGATCGAGAACAATAATGTCATGGAGATCTATATCGACCGAAAGAAAGAACGGGGAGTCGTCGGCAACGCCTACAAGGGCCGGGTGATCAAGGTCCTTCCCGGGATGCAGGCGGCCTTCGTCGATATCGGTCTGGAAAAATCCGCTTTCCTCTACGTCTCGGATATCTACAATCACCTTGAACTCTTTCCGCAGATGATGACCGATTCGGAATACGAAGAGGACGACATCGAGGGCGAAGTCTCCCGGATTGAGTATAAAGCCCCGATTGAAGACCTGCTTCGGGAGGGACAGGAGATCATCGTTCAGATCTCCAAGGAGCCGATCGGTTCCAAAGGAGCCCGGGTCACCTCCTACATCTCCCTGCCCGGCCGGTATCTTGTCTATATGCCCTCGGTGGACCACGTCGGAATTTCCCGGAAGATCGAAAACGAAGAAGAACGAAAACGACTCAAGGATACCATTCTGAAAATGAAAGAACCCGAAGAGGGGTACATCGTCCGGACCGTCAGTGAAGGAAAAACCGAAGAGGAGTTCCGGGCGGACAAACAGTTCCTCAATCGGCTCTGGGTCAACATCCAGAAAAAGGCGGAACTCGCCTCCGCCCCCTGCCTTCTGCACAGCGATCTTGATCTGACCTTCCGGGTCATCCGTGATCTCTTCACCACGGAGATCGACCGCATGGTCATCGATTCTCCGACGGAATACCGCCGGGTCAAGGAATTCGTCACCAACTTCCTTCCGAACCTGAAGGAAAAAATCGAACTCTACAACGAACCGGAACCAATCTTCGATGCCTATGGAGTGGAAGTGGAGATTTCCCGTTCGCTGAAACGCCGGGTCTGGCTGAAATCCGGCGGCTATATCGTCATTGACCAGACTGAGGCGCTGGTCACCATCGATGTCAACACCGGACGCTATGTGGGGAAACGAAACCTGGAGGATACGATCTTTAAAACCAACCTCGAAGCCGCCCGGGAAATTGCCTACCAACTGCGGCTCAGGAATATCGGCGGAATCATTATCATCGACTTCATCGATATGGAGGAAAAGAAAAATCAGCAGATCCTGTTTAACACCCTCGAAAAAGCCCTCCAAAATGACCGGGCCAAGACCACCATCTACGAGATCTCGGAACTCGGCCTGGTCCAGATGACCCGGAAACGAGTCCGGGAAAATCTCGGCAGGATTCTTATGGAACCCTGCAGTTACTGTGAAGGAGAGGGTTTCATCAAGTCGAAGACCACCGTCTGTTACGACATCTTCCGGGAAGTCCGCCGGATCGCCCCGCTGACCAAAGAGAAAAAGATCCTGATCATCGCCCAGGTCGATGTCGCCGACATGCTTTACGACGAGGAACGCCGCGGTGTGGAAGAACTGGAAAACCGGTACAAGAAACGGATCATCATCAAGAGTGAAGCGGAATTTCATCAGGAACAGTTTGAAGTGATGCTGACCAACTGATTTCCCGAAAGGCACATCCGGACAGGGAAAGCCGCTGGTTTGACACCCGTGGAACTTTTCAATACAATCGGATCCCGGAAACAGATCAACTTTCAAAAGACGCTCAACAATGATCAAAGGTTTCTCCATAAGGAAGAAACTGATCGTGGCCTTCATCCTGATCGGGGTCTTTCCCATGCTGATCGCGACCTATGTCGGCATTAAGATCGCATCGGTCAGGCTGGAAAAAGGGATTGAGGAACGGATCAATTACGCGGGGAAATCCGCGGTCTACCTCCTGGCCCAGAAAAAAACCGAACTCGCGGGAGTGGCCAAGTCTTTCGCCGATGATCCCCGGTTGCGCCAGGCCATCCAGGGGGGGGTGAACATCAAGTTCCTCTGGTTCGACACTCCCCTGAAAGTCCTGCTCTACAATGCCCGGGGAAAGATGATCTTCTCCAGCGCCGACATCCATCTTCCCCGCCCTCTTCATCCCGAAAAGGGGATGACCCTGATCAGGAACAAAACCGGCAAGGCGGGCTGGCCCCTGCTGGTCTATCTTCTTCCGGTATCGGACAAGGGGAAACCGATCGGCACCATCATGACCGGCTATACCCTTAACCAGGAGTTTCTCAACAATCTGAAAAGCATGACCGGTGTTGAATCGATTCTGCTGAAAAAAGATGCCGCCGGTTCCTACCGTTCGCTTGGCTCGAAAGACCGGCTCGATCTCGATGAGACGACTCTCCAGCGTGTGGTGAAGGAAAAACGGCAGGCCTTCATTCGGAACGCTGCGCTGCACAGGGGGGGAAACCGCCACGACTACTATGCCCTCCTGACCCCACTGCCCGATGCAGACGGAAAGGTCTCCCTCCTCCTGTTCAACGGAATTCCCGCGTCGGAAACACTGGGCGGGAAACTTTCCTCCGCCCGATTTTACTACATCCTTATCCTCCTCGGTCTGGCCTTGTCGGTCATCACCGGCTCCGCAGTGGCAACCGGGATCTCCTGGCCGATTCTTCGTTTCTCCCAGGGGGTCCGGGCGATCAGCGCAGGCGATTATAACCAGAAGATTCACATCCACAGCAAAGATGAAATCGGCATTCTGGCGGATTCCTTCAACCGGATGACCGACCGCCTCAGGGAAACGATCGCCCAGTTGGTCGAAAACCGGAACTATACTGAGAACATCCTGAAAAGCCTTTTAAACGGTGTTATCACGATCGACCCGCTCAACCGGATTGTTCGGGTGAACCGGGCCGCCGAACAGATTCTCAACCTGCCGCAGGAATCCATCGTGGGTCGGACCTTTTCGGAGGTCTTTCATCAAGACCCCAAACTTCAAAAGCTGATCCGGGACAGCCTCGACCATCGCCGGATGAAGGAAGGGATCGAAACGGAGCTGCACCGGGAGGACGGGAAAACAATTCCCATTGAATTGAGTCTCTCCCTCCTCGAAGAAAGCAGCGACTCCTCCTCCGGAAAAGGGGGCGGCCTCGTTCTTCTGGTCCGGGACCTGACGGAGATTCAGGTACTCAAGGAACATATCCGGCGGCAAGACCGGCTGGCAGCCCTCGGAGAACTCTCCGCCGGCATTGCCCATGAAATTCGGAATCCTCTCGGGATCATCAAAGGAGCGGCGGGTCTGCTCCGGAAGGAATCCTTTTCCCAAAGTGCAAAAACGGAGGAACTGACTTCAGTCATTCTCGAAGAGGTGGACCGCCTGAACGAAGTCATCAGCGACTTTCTGGAATTCGCCCGCCCGAAACCTCCCCTCTTCAAACCACAGAATATCAACGAACTGATCCGGAATACCCTCCAGATGGTTGCTCTGCAGATCGACGAGCAGAAGACCCGCATCAAAGAACGGCTGGAACCGGGACTGCCTCCGATTCTGGCCGACGAACACCAGATGCACCAGATCTTCCTGAACCTCCTGCTGAATGCCCTGCAGGCAACCGACCGGGGAGACACCATAACCATTGAAAGTCGTTTTCTTCCTGAGGAAGGACAGATTCAGGTCCGTTTCTCCGATACGGGGATCGGGATCCCCGAACATGATCGGAAGAAGGTCTTTAATCCGTTTTTCACAACCCGGGAAGGCGGAACCGGCCTGGGCCTTTCCGTCGTCAGCCAGATTGTGGAAAATCATCATGGCAAGATCTTTTTAACCGGCGAAGAGGGAAAGGGAAGCTGTTTCACCCTCCGTTTCCCCGTCCAGAATATTCCGGCGGTGGAAAACCATCCCGCAAGTTAGTTTTTCCGGAAAGGTATCGAAAAGATGGAAGAAATACTGGTGATCGACGATGAGAAGAAAATGCACCGCATCCTGCAGCTTGCCCTCGAAGGAATCGGCTGCCGGGTCCGGACGGCCGGAACCGGAATGGAAGGTGTGGATCTGGCCCGAAGCCGGCTTCCCGCCCTCGTCATTACCGACATGAAAATGCCCGGCATGTCGGGGATGGATGTACTGGAAGAGATGAAAAAGATCGACGACCAGGTCCCCGTTATTATCATGACCGCCTACGGAACCGTACAGACCGCCGTGGATGCCATGAAAGCCGGTGCCTTCGACTATATACTAAAGCCCTTCGACATCGCCGAGATGGAGGTCATTACCCGAAAGGCGCTGGAATACCGGAAGCTTTCCCGGGAGATCGTGCAACTCCGCTCCGAGCTACAGTCCAAATACCGCTTCGATAACATCATCGGGAAGAGCCCCGGCATGCAGCGAATCTTCAATCTGATTACACAGATCGCCCCGACCAAGAGCACCATCATGATCCGGGGGGAAAGCGGGACCGGCAAGGACCTGATCGCAGGATCCATTCACTGTCACAGCGACCGGGCCTCTACCCCCTTCATCAAGCTCAACTGCGGCGCCATTCCCGGCACCCTGCTGGAATCGGAACTCTTCGGCTACGAGAAAGGGGCCTTCACCGGTGCAGACCGCCAGAAACCGGGCCGCTTTGAGCTGGCCGACGGCGGGACCCTCTTCCTCGACGAGATCGGAGATATGGACGCAGCACTCCAGGTCAAACTTCTGCGGGTCCTCCAAAACGGAGAACTGGAGCATCTCGGCGGGACCCGAACCCTTCAGGTCGATGTTCGTGTTATTGCCGCCACCAACACCAATCTTGAACAACGGATGCGGGAAGGACGCTTCCGGGAAGATCTCTACTACCGGATCAATGTCGTTCCTATTGAAATCCCGCCCCTCCGGGAACGGCGCGAGGATATCCCGCTTCTCGTCCATTTTTTCATGGACAAATATGCGAAAGAAATGAACCGGGGGGAAAAGAATATTACCTCCGAAGCGATGGAGCAGTTCATCCATTACGACTGGCCCGGAAATATCCGGGAACTGCAAAATATGATCGAACGGGCCATCGTCCTCAGCCGATCCGACACCCTTTCCCCCCGTTCTTTCAGCTTCCCCGATCAGCAAAGTCGTTCCTCGGGCCACCGTGAGGAGGTTCGGATCCCGAAGGAGGGGATTTCACTGACACAGGTCGTGGAAGAACTGGAAAAGGCCTATCTGCAGAAAGCCTTGATCCAATCCGGAGGCATTCAGACAAAAGCCGCCGATCTGTTAGGAATTACCCGCAAAATTTTGCGCTACAAGATGGAAAAGTTCGGTCTTTGACACAACCTTTTTGATTTTTCTCTTCGGCCTCTGCGACTGATTCCTGTTTTTGATCTTGACTTTTTTTAAGTCCCCCCTATCCCCCCTTCACGAACTGCCTGTTACTCTTTTCCCTTTCCCCGTGCCCCCCGAGTTCCCCATGGTGAATGCTTTTTGCCTGGTTTATTGTTGTCAAGCATTCTTTCTTTTCTGCCTTAGCTTTTTCTCCACACACCTCCAGCCGTCATTTGCTCTCAGGATAACATTTCATCCTTCCAAAGTTGCTTAACTCATTGTTTTCGTTCATTTTCTTTGCTCGTCCAAAGAAAACGAACCAAAAGAAAAGACGCCCGATCACTCGGTCCCGCATTCGCGGATTCGCGGGACTCCCCTGCGCTTCTCGAAAGGCCGGGGGGCTCGATAACACGCTTCGCGTGGTCGCCCCTGAACGGTCTATCTCGTTGGATTCCCGGGCATGGTGAGCTCAGTCGAACCACACGATCTCGCCCTTTTTCCCGACCTTTCTGCGATGCTCGGCTGCGTGAAGGGGTTACTCTCCCCCTACGGGGGAGCATAGGAAAAACCC
>JAADIO010000030.1 GCA_013151235.1 Deltaproteobacteria bacterium
AATCAATAAGTATACTATTGTAGTCTTTAGCACCAAATAAAACTCTTCCACAAAAAATACAATCAACAAAACTTATTTCTTCAGAATCTCTAAGGTTTAAATTGGGCAGATCAACAATACAGTTCTTAAACTCAATTTTTTCTTTATATATTCGCCCCTCTTCTCTATCATACTCTATTCCTATTATTTTATTGGCATTTCCAATATTCAAAACTTTCAATGAAGGTATCAGTTGGTCGGATTTTAACAACTTGTCTAAATCACCACGACTATAAATTTGCAATTCTTCTAATATGTTAGCGAGATACTCTGCCATTTGTTTAATCCGACTAATATGTTAATTTAACTTTTGCACACAACCATTGATTCACAGGCAAATTTGCCCTGATATAACTCCCATAAGGCACTATTAACGCACATTTGCCTTGCCCCATTATCACCCTTTGTGTTAATTTACACGAATTAATTTACTAATGTCAACATCAAATAAACCATCAAACAAAATGAAACTTCTGGACGAAGTCCGAGCAGTGATGCGGCTGCATCACTATTCGATACACACGGAACGAACATACTGCGACTGGATCAAACGGTATGTGCGGTTTCACAACATGACCTGCCGCAATGATCTGGCGGACGGCGAAGAGAAAATTGAGGCCTTCCTTACCCATCTGGCCGTTGATAAGTCCGTGGCTCCATCGACGCAGAATCAGGCCATGAACGCTTTGGTTTTCCTACACAAAAGGGTTCTGAAAAACCCCCTGGACGGGGAAATCAATGCCATTCGAGCCAAGAAGAAAGTCAACATTCCGGTTGTGATGACTCGCGAGGAAGTGGCCCGCGTGATTGCGCTTCTGGAAGGCGTTCCGCAACTGGTTGTGAAGTTACTCTATGGCTGTGGGCTGCGAATCATGGAGGCTGCCCGCCTCCGGATAAAGGATATTGATTTTGACCAGAAGTGCCTCACGGTACGTTCAGGCAAAGGCGCCAAGGATCGTGTGACGACATTCCCGACTTCGACCATTCCGTTACTTGGAAACCACCTCACCAAAGTGAAGGTGATCCATTTGCAGGACCTAAAGAGGGGATATGGGGAGGTCTATCTGCCATTTGCTCTTGAAAGAAAATATCCCAATGCTTCGAAGGAATGGAATTGGCAGTATGTCTTCCCGGCCCACAATCTTGCTCAGGATCCTCGCAGCAACAAGGTGCGGCGGCACCATATCGACCCCAGCGTCGTCAATAAGGCCATCAAGGTGGCTGTTCATAAAACGGGAATCACGAAGCGTGTCAGCGCTCATACCTTCCGGCACAGCTTTGCCACACATCTCTTGCAGCGCGGCACGGATATCCGGACGATACAGGCCTTGCTGGGCCACAAGGATGTTGCCACAACCATGATCTACATGCACGTCCTGCAGCAGGGCGGCCAAGGGGTCCTGAGCCCCCTTGATGATCTTGAAGCCCCAATATAGCAGAAGTTCCCCCAATAATAGCCACTCTCAAGGTCGGAAATTTTGAAAAGAAGAGGGACTCATAAAAAGTCATATGCTTTTCGTTTTTGACTTTGGTTTTTCTCCGTGTCCTGGTGGTACATGCTTTTGTCCCGCTTTGCTTCTCAGTCATCTTCATCGTCGGGAAAGTCGGGGAGGAACTTTGACCGGCGGGGCGGGTACCCTTCTTCCGTCTCCCACAAATCCTCCATTTCCCATTCGACCACCTTTTCCCGGGCATGGCGTTTCTTGCGATAGTAGACGTAGAGGAAAATGAGGGTCATGATGAACCAGAGGGCGGCCGTAGAAGTGATGACGGGGATCCAGGTATAACGGAACCGGAGCCAGCGGTGCCAGCGTCTCTCCAGTTCATAAAAGGTCATTCCAAAGGCGGCCTGGGCGCTTTGACTCAGCGTCTTCCGATCCCGGAGATTCCCGAGGAATGCCTGAAAATCCTTCCGGCCGAAACGATTCATCAACCAGGAGACCATGGAGAAACTTTCGGCATAGGCCGCTTCGGCCTCGTTGAAATCGACGGGGAAGGCGTGGTTCAGGGTCGCCAGGGGAATGAATTTCTTCTTCAGGGTCAAAGCCGAGATGACGGCCGTCGTTCGGAAGCTCCACTCCCTGGCCTCATACATGGCCAGCCCCTCGTCAAGCCATCGGGGAATGATCCCCCCCGACATGGCCTGGTGGAGGGTCAGGTGTGCCAGTTCATGGCGGAAGGTCTGAAAAGGATCGATCGTTCCGAAGAGGGCCGCCCGTGGAACTTTAAGGATCATCAGGTTCCGTTCGGGGTAGGCCAGACCCGCGGCCCATTCAGGGGCCTTGTCTCCCTGGGGCTGACGATGCAGAAAGTCTTCATGACTTCCGGCAAGGTAGACTTCGATACCGGGACGGGGGGGGATCCCCACATCGTCGACGACATCTTTGTAAACGGTTTCGCTGATCTTCGCAAGCGACTCGGCCAGCCGCCGGTCCCGTTCGGCAAAGGTGATGTGAAAATGCTCGGTCCGGAGTCCACCCCTAACGGCGGGAGCGGAGCGCGCATACGCTTTGATGGGGGGAAGGCAGATGAAGAGAATGAAGAGAGGCAAGAAAGCAAGAATGGCGGAAGAGGAATTTTTTTGATCCGTAACACCGGGAATCAGAGTCTCTCCTTAAGCAGTTTGTTCACCGCCGCCGGGTTGGCCTTGCCCCGGCTTGCCTTCATGACCTGACCGACGAAAAAACCGAGGACCTTTTCCTTGCCGGCGCGGAACTGATCCACCTGGGCGGGGTTGGCGGCGATCACCTCTTCCACGATCTTGACGATCTCCCCCTCGTCGGTAATCTGGACAAGGTTCTTCTCTTTCACGATAACCCCGGGGGACTTGCCCGACCGCATCATCTCGGCAAAGACGGTCTTGGCGATCTTGCCGCTGATGGTCCCCTTCCCGATCATCCCGATCATCTCCGCAAGCATTTCGGGGCGCACGGGACAGCTCAGGATCTCCTGTTCGTCTCCCTTGCATTCCCGCAACAGGTCCCCCATGATCCAGTTCGAGACGACTTTGGGGGACTGGGCCCGCTTGTTACATTCCTCAAAATAGGCCGCCAGTTCGCGCGACGCCGTCAGCACCTCGGCATCGTAGCGGGGAAGATCGTATTCCGTCACAAACCGTTCCCTCTTCGCATCGGGAAGTTCGGGGAGGGTCCCTTTCACCTCTTCGATCCAGGCATGATCCACCTGAAGGGGAACCAGATCGGGATCGGGGAAATAGCGATAGTCGTGGGCCTCTTCCTTGCCCCGCATGGAGAGGGTCATCCCCCGGTCGGTGTCCCAGAGACGTGTCTCCTGGATGACCGATCCGCCTTCCTCGAGAAGCCGTGTCTGCCGTTTCACTTCATACTCCAGGGCTTTCTGGACATTCCTGAAAGAATTCATATTCTTCAACTCGGCCTTGACACCCAGTTCCGTTGCACCCACCGGTCGCAGGGAGATGTTGGCATCACACCGGAGGGAACCTTCCTCCATGTTCCCGTCACAGACATCAAGGTACCGAACGATACTCCGGAGCTTCCGCATATAAGCGGCGGCCTCCTCGGGTGTCCGGATGTCGGGTTCGCTGACGATCTCCATGAGGGGTACTCCCGTCCGGTTGAGATCGACGTAGCTCGACGGATCTCCTTTTTCCCCGTGGATGTTCTTTCCCGCATCCTCCTCCATATGGATCCGGGTAATACCGATCCGCCGTTCCGTTCCGTTCACATCGATGATCAGGTGTCCATGTTCACAGAGCGGCAGTTCATACTGGGAGATCTGGTACCCCTTGGGAAGGTCGGGATAGAAATAGTTTTTCCGGGCAAACCGGGAAACGGAATTGATCGTGCAGTTCAGGGCTAGGCCCGTTCGGATCGTATAATTGACCACCTCCCGGTTCAGTACCGGCAGGACCCCCGGCATCCCGAGGCAGACGGGGCAGGTATGGTGATTCGGATCCGCCCCGAAGGCGGTGCTGCAACCACAGAAGATCTTCGATTTCGTCTTGAGCTGGGCATGAACCTCCAGCCCGATTACAGCTTCATATTCCATAGCATTCCTCGTCCCGGCTAAACCGGGACGCTACAGGGTTTTGCCCGACATCGGTTTTCTTCATGGCCTTCATCTGCTTCATGGTAAATTGCTTTCCCGGTTTTGCTTTTCCTCTGCGTCCTTTGCGTCCTCTGCGAAATACCGCTTTCCGCTTTTGCCTTTGACGTTGCTTTGTCCCTCTGTGTCTTTGCCCCTCTGCCCCTTGCCTTTATCTCCGTGTTCTGTGTTCCGTGGTTGAATGCTTTTCGCTTTGATATGATTTTATTATGTACTCCATGGAGCCGCCCGTCACAGCACCGGCCGCTTTTTATGCCAGTCGGTCCGCTGTTCATAGGCATAGGCGACATTCAGGATCGACGCTTCATCAAAGTGTTTTCCGAGGACCTGCAACCCGACGGGAAGGCCCGAATTATCGAAGCCGCAGGGAATGGAAATCGCCGGGATCCCCGCCAGGTTTACGGCAATGGTCAGAATATCGGAGAGGTACATCTGCAGCGGATCACCCACCTTCTCTCCGATTTTAAAGGCCGTTGTCGGCGCTGTGGGGGTGACAAGAACGTCAACCTTTTCGAAGACATGGTCGAAGTCCCGGCGGATCAGGGTCCGGACCTGCCGGGCCTTCCGATAGTAGGCATCGTAATAACCGGAGGAGAGGGCATAGGTGCCGAGCATGATTCTTCTTTTGACTTCCGGTCCAAAACCCTCGGACCGGGTCTTCCGGTACATCTCGATCAACTCCTCCGCACCTTCCGCCCGGTAGCCGTACTTCACCCCGTCGTACCGTGCCAGATTGGATGATGCTTCGGCGGTCGCCAGGATGTAGTAGGTGGCCACGGCATATTCGGTGTGAGGCAGGGAGACCTCAACAATCTTCGCCCCCTCTTTTTCAAGGAGGGCCAGTGCCCGCCGAACGGCCTCCTCCACTTCGGGTTGCATCCCCTCGACGAAATATTCCTTCGGAACGCCGATGGTCTTCCCGGAAAGCTCCCCCGTCAACGCTTCGGAATAATCCGGTACGGGATGATCCGCCGAGGTGGAGTCTTTGGGATCATGCCCGGCAATCGCCTGCAGAAGAAGCGCCGAATCTTCCACATCTTTCGTGAGAGGCCCGATCTGGTCAAGGGAGGAGGCAAAGGCAACGAGACCAAAGCGGGAGACCCGCCCGTAGGTCGGTTTCAAACCGACAACACCGCAGTGGGCCGCGGGCTGCCGGATGGAACCTCCCGTATCGGACCCGAGGGCGGCGATACAGGCGTCGGCCGCCACTGCGGCCGCCGAGCCTCCGCTCGATCCGCCGGGGATACAGTCGGGATTCCAGGGATTCCGTGTCGTTCCCACAGCCGAGGTCTCGGTGGAAGAACCCATGGCAAATTCATCAAGATTGGTCTTCCCCAGCAGAACCGCCCCTTCCTTCTTCAGCCGTGTAACAACGCCGGCATCGTAGGGGGGAATAAAATTCTCCAGGATCTTCGAGGAACAGGTGGTGCGGATCCCCCGGGTCACGATATTGTCCTTCACGGCAAGAGGAATACCGGTCAGGAGAGAATTCCCGGTCGCGGAACCTGCTGCATCGGCCGAGT
Source organism: Deltaproteobacteria bacterium (assembly GCA_013151235.1). NCBI lineage: Bacteria > Pseudomonadati > Myxococcota > Myxococcia > Deltaproteobacteria bacterium. The sequence continues at coordinate 5,649 of JAADIO010000030.1, forward strand.
CTTCCTTCTGCAATACTGTCACATAAGAGTGGATCTTCGGCTCCACGGCCTCAATCCGACGGCGCAGTGCATCGAGCAACTCCTCTGAAGTGACCCGGCCTTCCCGCAAGACTTCCGCCGCTTCATGTATGGTCAGTTGATGCAGTTCCATCCCCTTTTCATTGCCCCTTATAAACGATGCGGTTCTCTGCATCTACATGGACGATCTTCGGCACATGGGAAGCAAGTTCCCCCTCAGCAAGATAGGCATACTGGAAGATGATCACCAGGTCGCCCTTCCCCGCCTTGTGGGCCGCAGCCCCATTGACGCAGATCGTCCCGCTTCCCGCTTCACCGGGAATCACATAGGTCTCGAAGCGTTCACCGTTAGTCAGGTTTGCAATCCGGAGATGTTCATAAGGAAGAATCCCCGCCGCCTCCAAAAGCAAACCATCTATCGTGATGCTCCCTTCGTATTCGAGATTCGCATCCGTCACCGTGACTCGATGAATCTTTGATTGCAGGATTTTCCGCAACATCACAGACCCCCTCTTTCGCACCCCTGCCGTATCCGGCAGGGAAACACCTTCCCCACGGCGTTAAATAATCTTCGGTACCTTGAAGAAACCTTTCCCGCTTTTCGGAGCATTGCTCAAGGTTTCCGCCTGCGGAATGGAATCGCAGACCCGATCCTCCCGGATAACATTTCCCACCCGGATCACATGGGAGGTCGGTTCCACATCAGCGGTATCGAGTTCGTTCAGCTTGTCTATATAGGAAAGGATGGCATCCATCTGCCCCGTAAACCGGCCAATCTCTACGGAAGAGAGCTCGAGCCTTGCCAGATCGGCTACATGCTCTACTTCTTTTCTGCTGATTTTCATAACGGTCCTCGCAGCCTTCGACACTCCCTGAGCGATATCGAAATGTCGTTATAGCATATTATTTCGGGGAAAAACAACCGGAAAGCAGGAAACGAAAGCTCAGGAAGTGAAATCCTCCAGTCTTGACTTGAGGCGGTTCACCGGAATTATGTAAGGATTCTGGGCCTTGAGATAGGGAGTCAAATTGCGGAAGGCCTTTTCGGCAGCGGCCTTGTCGGAATAAATTCCGCAGAGGACCTTGTAGACCGGTTTCTTGTTCAGACTGCTTTCCACAATGAAGACCTTCTCCTCCGGTCCGGACGCACGGATGTCTCGTGCGGCATAACTCAGATAGGAGGTCAGCTCGATCTGAATGGAATAGGCATCGTTCGGAGCGTTCCGGATCACATCGGACCAGTTGGAAAAAGCCGATTCCAGATTCCCGTCATGAAAACTGGCCAGACCCGCATCATAGGCATTCTCCCAGGGCTCTCTCATGGCGGACACCGGTGGAGGAACCTCTTCGTCCGCAGTAATCCCGGAAGGGGTCTCCTTTACAGGTGCAGGCTTGGAAGGAGGAGAAGAAGCCTCTTTCACCGGCATGGTTTTGTCAACAGGAGGCTCCTGCACGGGAGGAATGACGGCAACGGCCTGCTTCTCCGGAACGACCTTCTCAGACGCAGACGGAGCGGATTTCGCAGGAGACTTTGCTTTTTCCGGGGGAACCGGAATCGCCTCTCCGGCGGTCGTTTCGTTCTTTGCCAGTTCGTGGATGATCTCTTCCGGTGTCTTCGTCTCGACCTGCTCCTCGGGGGGAACCGCAACCGCTGATTTTTCCGTCCGGATCTCCTTTGCCTTCTTTGCATAGAAAAGGGCCATGGCACCGAACAGAAGAATGAGTACAACAACAGGAATCCCGACCAGGAGCGGCCATTTCTTCTTTTTCTTTTCCGGTCCACCTGCCGGAAGGGATCCTTCCTCCCGGGACATATCCTCCACCTCCGTCGCTTCCCCTTCCGCCTCCTTTTCCACGGCCTCTTCCAGAACCGCTTCCTGGTCCGGAGTCAGGACTTCCTCCTGAGGCTCTCCTCCTTCAGCCGCGGTTTCTTCTTCCCCGGCAAACGCTTCGTCAGAGATTTCTTCTTCCTCCGCCTTTTCAGGATCCTCCTGCATAGTCGTTTCTTCCGCTTCCAGCCCCGCGTCGTTATCCGCCGCAGATGTTACGAGCACCGCTTCGTCTTCCCCTTCCATTTCCTCTCGAAGCCCCTCCTCTGCTGCGGCCTCTTCTTCATCGCCGGCAGGCGCTTCCGGTTCGGCTGCGACCTCTTCTTCATCCGGGGCAGGCGCTTCCGGTTCGTCAACCGCCTCCCCGACCGCTTCATCCACGGCGGCATCGATCAACTCCGTTACCTCCTCCGCTGCCTCTTCCTCCTCCATCTCATCCTGAGGGGGAAGGAGTTCCTCATCCAGCTCATCCGGCGGCAGCTCCGTTTCCGCAGCCTCTCCTTCCTCAAGGGACTCTTCCCCCTCCGCAGCTTCCGGCATGAGATCATCCATGACCGAAGCAAGGGAGGCCTGATCCAGTTCCGGGATCTCTTCCTGCGTCTCTTCCCCGGACACGGCCTCCTGCCGTGCCGTCTCTTTCTTTTCCTCTTCCGCCTTTTCTTTCTTTTCCGGCTCCACCGGAACCTGCAGACGGACAACACCGAGATTATAAAGGGTATAGAGGATCTTTTTCGTCAACTCCGGATCGAGTGAAACGGAATCGATCACCTCCTGCACCGTTATCCCATCAACCAGGACCTCTAAAACCTCCCGGTCTGCTCCCTGAAAGCTCAGTTCCTCGGAACGATAGCTGAGTTCCGTCGGTTTCAGCACCTGATCGGTTCTGCCGAGAATCCGGTCGATCAGCCCTTCTTTCCGGATCTGGCGGACCCCTTCCGAAATCAGCTTGGAAAATTTCACATGGAAACGGGGAAGTCCGGGCGGCACCAGACCGGCGGCCTCCCTCTCTTCAAAAGAATAGGTCCCCTCCTCCCAGGCGAAGAGAGAAAAGAGGATCGAGATGAACTGGTATTTGGTGTTGGCGTAGAGTTCATCCTGGGAGAGAATCCCTTTGCGGGTGATGATCTGACCGAAATTGTCGCCGCTGTCCTTCCGGGACTCGAGGATGACTTCATCAAGCTGGGCACGGGAAATCTTTCCCCGTTTACAGAGAATCTCTCCCAAGAGTTCCTTCTTGATATTCGAACGGGAGGCGATCGGCTCACCGTTCAGGAAGAAGGAGCGCTTGACGATCTTCCCTTTCTGGGCGACCAGAATGCCCGTTTTCCCAGACTTGCGGATCTCCGCCAGAAGGGCGGGAAAGGACTTTTCCTGAAACGTTCCGTTCAGCATGACGTCTTCAGTCATCACAGCCCCCGGGATCGGTTTTTGTATTATTTACGAAAGGTTAGAGACAATATATCGCACAAGTTCTTAAAATGCAAGAGGGAATCATTCGATGCACCCATCATTTTTTCAGTCTCCCCCGGCGCAGTATCCTGCACACAGGAAGTCCGATCGGCATCAGTCCCACTGGTGGAGATGGAAGTGTTCGTGATCGACCGGACCGTGAGCGTGACGGTGGGAATGAACGAGGTTCGCCTCGATCAGCTTCTCCATATCGTTGAGGAACGGAGCGAGTTCTCCGTCGTATATGAGCCTGTGTTCCTCGGAGAGGATCAGGCATCGTGTGCCGAGTTCCTGGGCGAGGCTCAAGTTATGCGTGGTGATCAGGGTGGTCAGATCAAGCTCCGACAGGAAATCGATGAGCCGGCCGGTCGATCTCGGATCGAGACTCGAGGTCGGTTCATCGAGAAGGAGGGTCGCAGGTTCCACGGCAAGGAGCGAGGCCAGACAGACCTTCTGCTTCTCCCCGCCGCTCAGGTTAAAGGGGGGGCGATCCAGGTAGCGGGAGAGTCCGAGCCGGTCCGCCCAGTGCCGGACCCGATCCTCTATGTCCTCCATCCCGAGCTGCCGCGGTCCGAAGGCGATCTCGTCGAAGACCGTGGGGTTGAAGATCATCATGTCCGGATTCTGGAAGAGGAGGACCACTTCAGAGCGGAACCGGCGGTTGAACCCCTTCCGGCGCAGGAGCTTCCGGGTAAGCGGATCGCCGCGATAGGTGACCCTCCCCCGTTCCGGGAAGAGCAGGCCGTCCAGGATCTTCAGCAGGGTTGACTTTCCGCTCCCGTTGACACCGAGGAGGACGACCTTTTCCTTCTCCTCCACGCGGAAGGAGAGATCCTCAAGGACTGTCCGGTCGCCGTATGAAAATGCAATCTGTTCGACCTCAATCATTCCGAAACCCCCTCGATTTCATTGCAAGTGTAATCTCTCTCGAATTGCGGATGGAGCGGTCGAGGAAGAGATAGACCGCGGAAGATACGAAACGGTAGAGATCTCGCCTTCCCGGACGAATGATCGTTCGGCTCTTCATGGAGAGGAGAAGCTCGGAAAGAAGCCTCCGGAAGGTGAGGATCTGGCTGTAGGAGAGGGTCAGGAGGAATGTAAGAGTCTTCGAGAAGGAGAGGGCGGAAAAGAGGTTGACCCGTTCGATCAGCAGGAAGGTGGAGAAGGTCAAAAGATAAGTCCGTGCATTGATCAAAAGAAGGGGCGCAAGAAAAGGGGCGCCCCGGGTCATAGAGAGGAGCATATAAGAAATCGATACGGCCGAGTTGAAGAGGAGAAGGGCGAAGAAGGTCCTCTTCGCAAGCCTGAAAAACGAGCGGCCGGAAAACACCGCCAGCACAATGGCAGCACCCGCCATGACCGCCATGCCGTGGAAAGAGGTAAGAAAGAGAACACCGGCAAGATAAAGGAGAAAACAAACGGAATCCCGGTTCACTTCCGCCCCCTCCCGTCAAACCTGCTCCAGGCAAAAAAGATCCCGAAGATCAGAACGATTCCGATTACCGCCGACAGGTAATATCCGAGTACGGCGCCGTGCCCCTCCAACTGATATCCGGAAATCGGGGCTTGGTACCACGAGGCGAAGTGCCGGAGCCGCTCCGGGATAAAACCGAGGAGCGTCCTGTAATAGTCCGCCTCCCATTCTCCCCAGGCCGGACTGGTCGTCAGAAGCCCCAAGGGCACGAGCAGGAGGAAGAGGCCGATGAGCAGATAGAGCTTTTTTACATTATTCTTCTTCATCTCTCACCTCCACAGGAAAGCCCTCCGGACGGATCCGCCGGACGAAGTTCAGGACCAGGACCGTAAAAATTCCCTCCGCCACGCCGAAGAAGAGCATGTGTGCACCGACCAGGGCCGGGACGGTCACCGAAATCGGAAAAGGAAAGAAGAGCGGTTTCCCGGCCGAGTCGGCGGCGATCACCGGCTGAATTCCGAGGGCCAGCGCAATCCCGACCGACGCGAGGACGATGCTCGACCACCCGGAGAGAAACGCGGCGACGGAACGCCGGATCCGCTTCTCAAGAAACGGATAGAGCCAGGCGGCCGTAAAGGCGGCGATGCAGCCCATGGTCAGGGCATTGATCGGGAAGGAGGTGATCCCCCCGTCCCCGAAGAGGAGCGCCTGGATCAAAAGGACCAGGCTCACGGAGAGAAAGCCGGTCCAGGGACCGAAGAGGATGGCGATCACCGCCGTCCCGATGGCGTGCCCGCTCGTCCCGCCGGGGATCGGGATGTTCAACATCATGATCATGAAGGACAGCGCGGTCAGGGCCGATATGAATGGAAGCGTCTCCTCGTTAAGGAGCCTCCTGACCCGCCGGAAGGCATGGACCCACAGCGGCACCGCGACAGCGTATGCCGGCAGATAGGTCACAGGTGAGAGATACCCGTCCGGAATGTGCATTGGTCTTCTCCTTTCAGTCGATATGGACCTGTCACAAACAGATCATTTAAAAACTCACATTCAGCCGGAGGCTTGCCACCCAGATCGACTCGAGGTCGCCCGACCCCAGCGGGTTTTTCGTGTACTGCAAATCCGGAGTCAACGACAGGGTCTCCGTGACCTGGCGCCGGTAGAAGAGCTCGGAAATCAAAAGACCCTTTTCATAAAGAGTAAGGTTCCTCCCGCCGACGCTCCACTTCTTCTTTGCTGCGTCACTCGACCTGATCGTCCCCGCAGCAAAACCGAACGTGTCGCGCCCGCTTGCAAAAGAAAGTCCCAGATTGTAGAACCGGGAAAAGTCAAGGACCGACTTTTCCCCCGCAGAATAGCGGCCGAAAAGGGTCAGGTGTTCAGTGAGATGCTGATCGAAACTCAGGCCGAACCCCTGGTTGTTGTCGGTGCCGGTCCCGTCGAGACGATCAAAATCGGTCGTATCCTTCCAGCCGTAGAGCCGGTAGTTCCCCTCTTTTCCTGCCGGTGCGACATGCCATCCGATTTCGGCGGCATAGACCGTGGAAAAATCATCAGACCGGGCGAAGAGGCGGTCCTGGGCGTAGCTCCTGTCGTCCCCTTCAACGTAGAGGAGTGTCCCGTAAAAACCGTGTACGAAATTATAGGTGATCCGCATGCCGGGGACAAAACTCGGAAGGCCGGTAATCGGGCTGTCGTAGAATGCCGCATTCATGAACTGCTCCGTCTCGTCGCCGGCGGCTTCGTTTGTGTCGATATAGAGGGTGCCGTCCAGAAGACCGAAGGTCCAGATCAGGCGGCCATCAAGGAACTTCCCCTCGTACCAGGCCTCAAGAAGTTTGTTGTTATCGTGCAGATCCTGTTCCGTGTAGTGCGCAAAGGGAGTAAGCCCGGAGGCCTCGGTCATCTCCGGGATGACCCCGTCCCCCTTCGCCATGGAGAGATGGGCCGAGGCGAGACCGTGCATTCCGACCGGATATTCGATGAAGAGGTCGAAGTTGCTCGACATGTCGAGCCGCTCTTTGGTATCAAGCGGATCAGAGGCGGTCACACCGGTCCGGTTCAGGTCCGACGCGACATCGGAGTAGCCGGACGTCCCGGAGAGCACGGAAAGGATCCCGCCGGAGAAGGCCACCCGTTCATACCACGGGTGTTCGGAGGCGGGGAGTGGTTTTCCCTTCAGGACCTTCTCTTCGAGCGCCCGGATCCGTTTCCGAAGCTCCCGAGTCTCCGGCGTGTCGTCCGCCCAAACGGGGCGCACTAATACCGCGGCCATTAATATCGACAGAACCAGAATCCCCGCCATCCTCCTTCGCACCATCGTATTCTCCTTTCTTTTGATTAACATGATTTTCAGGTTCGTGTTACCACCCGTGAAAAAAAATAACCGCAGACGGACTTTTCCAAACCCTTTTCAGGCAAGCCCTTTGCCCGCCGTTGCCAGCGTCAACTTCCCGTGCTTCACCCCCTTCGTCCCGATCAGCCGGTCGGCCAGTTGCCGGATCTTATTCGCTTTCCCCCTGACGACAAGGACCTCAAGGCAGTTGCGGGCATCCATGTGTACATGCATGGAGGAGATAATCAACTCGTGGTGGCCGTGCTGCATGTGGGTCAGGTGGTCGGAGAGCTCCCGCGTCTCATGATTATAGACGAGGGTGATCGTCCCGACCGTTTCCTTCGTCCCCACGGTCCACTCCTCCCGGACAAGCCGGTCCCGAATCAGGTCCCGGATTGCCTCGGAACGGCTCCCGTACCCCTTGCCGTGAATGAGATGATCGAACCGCTCTAAAAGTTCCGTCTCGATGGAGACGCCGAAACGCGTAATTCCCGACATGATTTCCCTCAAGTTTGTGTTACTTTTATAATAATTATAACACGGAATGTCAAGGATTATTTTTCAGCCGGTAACGGATGCGGACCTCCATGGGAAGTCCCCCCTCCCTGCGGCACCCCGGCGGCGGCGGTGGAAAAGGCGCGGCCCTGCGGAGAGAGGTAAGCGCCGCATCCCGGAGAATCCTCCCGCCGGTGGAACCGGGCGCCGCCCCTTCCTCCCGGACCCCACCATCCGGCAGGAGCAGAAACCGCAGGATTACATCCCCTTCGATCCTCCTTCGTCTTGCGCGAAAGGGATACCGTTTCTCCCCCGCGATCCGTTCCAGGATCAACGTCCTGTACGCGTCGGGGACCCCTTCTTCTCCCCGTCTTGCCGCCGGGGCGGACCGGCCGGCAATGTGGTATTCACCGGCCGCGGCAGCCAAAGGAACCGGATCCTGCTCCTTCTCCCTGATCAGGTTTCCGGCATCGGAGGGAAGAGGCCGGACGTTCCTTCTCTCTTCACTATGCGCTTTCATCCTCTTTGCGACGGGAGACAAGACCCGCCTCTTCCCGGCCCTCCGGCGCCGCGCGACGGCGGGACGTGGAGCGGCCCCTTTCCTGCAGCGGGCCAAAGCTCCGCCGGTCCCCTCCGCCTCTTTCACGATCCGCAGCGGGATAAGGACGCCGGACCCGGTTCCGGTCAGCAAGGGCGGGCGCCACGGGGCGGCCATCAGCAGGAAACCGTGCAGGAGGAGGGAGAGGAGCAGCGCTACATGAACAGGTCTCATTTCCCTTCTCCGCCCCTCGCCCCTTTCCGCCTGCCCGCGATGAAGAGGGCATCCGCCCCCGCCCCGGAGACCGACTCCAGGACATGTACCACAACGCCGTAGGGGGCATGCTCGTCGCCACGGATTACGACGGTCTTCGTCCCCTTCCTTCCCATCTCCCTGCGCAGGAGGGCGGCAAGATCATCCTCGCCGGCCCTCCGGCCGTCCAGGGAGGTCCCGCCGGAGCGGTCAATCGTAAGGACGATCCGATTCCCTCTTTCGGATCTCCCGCGGCCGATCTCCGGGAGGTCGATCCCGAGGTTCAACGGGGCCGTGAAGCTCGCAGTCAGGAGGAAGAAGACGAGGAGGAGGAAGACCATGTCAATCAACGGGGTCATGTCAAACCCGGCCGGGATTCGGCGTCTCTTCCTAAACTCCATAGAGATCCTCCACCGTTGCAGGAATCTCGACCGGCCCGGCGGCGGAGGACTCCGCCTTCGCTTCGAGGACCAGGGATACGGCCTCCTTCATCCCGGCCTCGACCCTGTCCGCCGCCGACTCAAAGAGATGGGACGCGGCAAGGGCCGGTACGGCCACAATGAGCCCGGCCGCCGTGGTCAGCATCGCCTCCCACAACCCCCCGGCAAGCAGGGTGACATTGGTGACCCCCCCGGCCGCCTCGATGCTCATGAAGACGCGGATCATACCGGTCACGGTCCCGAGGAGGCCGAGCAGCGGGGTAATCCGGGCGAGGAGGGCAAGTCCCGGCAGGTACCGCTCCAGTCTCCCCAACTCCACCGATCCGACCCGCAGGACCGCCTCTTCGCACCGCCTGCGTCCCTCCCCGATCCGCTCCAGGGCGGTCAGGGCCACGGCGGCGACGGGACCCGGCCGGCGGCGGGCAAGTGCGGCGGCGTCATGAAACCTTCCGTCGCGGATCAGCCTCTCAAATTCTTCCCGGAAACTCCGGGCCTTCCATCCCGCACGGACATAGTGATAGAACCGGTCCAGGATCAGCGCCGTGCCGATCACCGAACAGAGGAGGAGGGGCGCCATCAGCGCCCCCCCCTTCCAGATGAACTGCCACATCATGATTCTCCTTACAACATTCCGCCGTCAGAAACGGACCTTAAGCCCGGCATAGGCGGCCCGGCCGGGAGCGCCGTATCCCCGGTTCTCTTCATATCTTTTATCGAACAGGTTCTCCACCCGAGCGAAAAGTGTATAGCGCCCCTTCACCGGGACCGAGGCCGCAAGATCGACCACCGTGTAACCGCCGAGTCTTACGCGTTTCGACGGATAGGCGGAATAGTCCATATCGTCCCTCGGCCCGACGTAACGGAGATCCGCCGTCAACTCTCCCTTGTTTTCGAGGGTCCAGGTCGTTCCCATGCTCAGCTTGTTTCTCGCCCGCCGAAGGAGGTCCTCGTTGTTCGACTTGTCTACGGTATCGGTATAGGTATAATCAAGGTGCAGCTCCAGGGGGGAGACCGGCCGGAAGGAACAGGAAGCCTCAATCCCTTTCGTCGCGGCACCGGAAAGGTTCCGGTATCCGGTACCGTAATCGAAGTCGATCAGGTCGATAAACCGGTTGGAGAAGTAAGTGATCCCGACACGCCCATGTCCGCCGGAAAACTCCTGTTCGAATCCCGCATCCCAGCCCCGGCTCTTCTCCGGGGAGAGCTCCGCGTTCCCGACGGGACCGAAGGAGCCGGCGGGGGCATAGAGCTGGTAGAGTGAGGGGGCCTTGAATCCGGTCCCGTAGCTCCCCTTGATCCGCAGCCCGGACCCGACACGGTAGGAGAAAGTCGCACGCCCGGTCCCGCGGCTTCCGAAGCGGCTGTGATCGTCAAGCCTCAGTCCCACGGTCGTCACGAGCCGCCCGGCCCAGCGAAAATAGTACCCGGTGGTGCGGACCGACTTTTCCGGGAATGCGCTGTCGTAGGGACCGTAGGCGCTCTCCGAGTGGTAACTGGAGTTCCCGTTTTCCCGTTCCGTTTCCAGCCCGAGGGTCAGGGTATTGTTACCGGAGAGATAGAGGTCGTGCTGCCACGAGATCTTCCGGAACGTCCCGTCGTAAGAACTTCGGCTGGAATCCGAGGGATGGGCGGCGTCCGTGCCGTTGTTGTACTTCCGGTTGCTGTCACTCACGGAGAAGTCGAGCCGCTGCTCCCAACGGCCGTCCCAGAGGGAAAGCCGGGCGCCGCTATTGAGAAAGAGCTTGCGGGCGATCGTGAAATAGTTCGGGTCATCCCCGCCCGCACCCCCGGAGTTGTCCAGGTCGGACCGGGCATTGCTGTAACGGCCCGTAAGATCGAACGAGAGATTCTCCATCGGGGACCAGCCGAACCTGCCCGATACGGTCCGGTTCCGGTAGCCGTCATTCTCATCGTTGCCGTACCGTTCGTCCGCGGCGGAGATGCCACCGGTCTTTGTCTGGGACAGGGCCAGGGAATAATCAAGATCGTCGTTCCCCCCGGCGCTCGCGGCGGTCTCCCGGAATGTCTGGAAGGACCCCCCTTCCGCGGAGAGAGAGATGGATGGTTTCCCCTTTCCCTTCCTGGTGAAGATCTCGATCACGCCCCCCATGGCGTCGGACCCGTAGAGGGTGCTCTGCGGACCCCGGAGGATCTCGATCCGCTCGATATTGTCAACGGTCAGGTCGGAAAAATCGAAGGACCGTCTTGGAGAGACCGGATCGTTCGCCTCCACCCCGTCGATCAGAACAAGTGTATGCTCGGCGTTTGCTCCCCGGAGAAAGACGGAGGACGTCTTCCCCATACCTCCCGACCGGACGACCTCGAGGCCGGGGACATCCCGCAGCACATCAAGGACCGTGTTCTTCCCGCTCTCCACGATCTGTTGATGCGTCAGGACGGTCACGGAGCTCCCCACCTCGTCGGCCGGGGTCAGTATCCTGTCGGCGGTCACCACCACATCTCCCAGCGGGACACCTCCTCCGGCGAAGGCGGGCGCAGCCGTTATAAAGATCAATACCATGATTGCGATATACTTCTTCATCTTACATCTCCTTCTCTCCCCCCTCGGGGATCATTGGTTTTCAACCCCTCCGGACCGGGTATCCTGGCTCGAGTTCATCCTACAGGCCGCGCCTTCCCGTCCGATCGACAGTGGCATGCTGCGGCGTTCGTCCCTCTCACAGTCGCGGGGCGGCGGGAGCATCGCACTCCCTTCCCGCGGTCCGGGAGACCATGGAAAAATTACGTAATTCATAAGGCACCCGCCTTCCCTGTATCACCTCCCTTCCCCGTCCGCCCGACCCTTCGGCCGGCTCATGACAGGCCCTTCGACATACTCAAAAAAAAATCCCGGGCAAAAGTGCCCGGGATCCCCTGATTTTATCCTCGCAACCGCTCCCCTCCTTTACCACGGAAGGAAAAGCACTCGTACCACCGGCAGGTCTTCTGGTTCCCGGATCAGCCTACTCGCCGCGCCTTCCCATCCCGAACGAACAGTGACTTTCCTGCGGCTTTCGTCCCCGGTTACAGCGGCGGGTCCACTCCCGATTCTCACGGGATTCCCTCTCTCATCCTGCAACAGGAACCGATGGTATTCTGTTTTTCTGACTATCTAAATTAATTGAAGCCACAGATCCTGTCAAGAACAATCTTCAACTTTCGTATTTTTGTATGAACTCACCGATCAGATCCGGATTACAATTATCATGTGAACCGGCATCATCCCCCTATCGATATAACCGAGAGGGGACACCGGATCGACCCAAGAAGGAAGGAGTCACGGCCGACTGCATCCGGCTCAAGGATGCAAAACTCAAGAGCTCTCGGCAAGGGTCCAAGAACTGCTTTTGCGACCGGTTGAGATTCTCTTCAGGAACCGGTAAAATTCAGACACCTTTTCAGAAAAGGAGGTTCTGAATGAAAAAGGCCGGAAAAAAGAAATGGTGGATCGTTCTCTTCATTCTTGTACTGGTCGGGATCTTTCAATATTTCCACCTGGGAAGATTTCTGACACTGGCCTACCTCCAGGAATCACGGGTAAGATTCGCGGCCCTTTATACCAAACATCCATGGACCACGCTCGGCGGATATATGATTCTCTATATCCTGGTGACCGCCCTCTCCCTCCCCGGTGCGGTCGTCATGACGCTGGCCGGCGGAGGCCTCTTCGGCCTGATTGCGGGGACGGTGGTCATCTCCATCGCCAGTACCATCGGTGCAACTCTGGCCTGCATGGTTGCCCGCTTTCTCTTGCGGGACTGGGTTGAGGAACGCTTCGGCGATAAACTGACCGCCGTCAACCGAGGAATCGAAGAGGAAGGGGCTTTCTATCTTTTCACAATGCGGCTGATCCCCGCCTTCCCTTTCTTTATGATCAACCTGGTCATGGGGCTGACGAAGATGCCGATCAAGACTTTTTTCTGGGTCTCACAGATCGGGATGCTCCCCGGAACCCTCGTCTATGTCAATGCCGGAAAAGAGCTGGCCGGAATCACTTCCTTGTCCGGAATCCTGTCGCCGGGACTCTGGATCTCCTTTGCCCTCCTCGGTCTTTTCCCCCTCCTGATGAAGAAGGGACTGGTTCTTCTTCGTACGCTCAAGGGCCGCAACACACGGGCCTGAACTTGCCCGAGGTCTCTTCATCAACGGTTGTTTTTTCTTGACATTCAATCAAACGTTTGTTTTAATTGCCTGCGTCATACTGAAAAACCGGATCCCTACCGAAGAAAGATGAACGATCCATGAAAGCATCGAAACAGGACACAAAAGAAAAAATACTGGATGCGGCGGAAAAGCTCTTTGCCCGTAACGGTTTTCACGCCGCATCGCTCAGAGCGATCACCGGTGAGGCAGGCGTAAACCTGGCATCCGTGAATTATCACTTCGGTTCAAAGGATGCACTTCTCGATGCGGTATTCGAGCGTCGGCTTTCCCCGTTGAACGAGATCCGGATTCAGCGGATCGAAGCGGTCAGAGAGGCCGCCGGGAAAAAGGGCGTTCATCCATCCGTCCGGGAAACCATCCGGGCATTCATAGAGCCAACCCTCGCTCTCCGGGAAGAGGGGGCCGGTGCCGGAGAGTTCATCGCACTGGTTGGAAGAATTTTTTCCGAACCGACGGAGACGGCACGGACCATATTCATGCGGCGTATGGAACCCCTGTTCCAGCTTCTCTTCACCACATTGAAGGAAGCCCTTCCGGACATGGCCGAGGATCTCCTCTTCTGGAAACTGCAGTTCACAATCGGAGTTTTAAGTCATGTCCTCCGCATGACCGGCAGAGGTCCGGCTCTGTCTACAGAGGTATCCCGCAATTGTGATACGAAAACGCTGACGGAATGGATGGTGACCTTCCTCACGGCCGGAATGGAGGCACCATGAAAACAAAGGTTCTTTTTTGGATACCGGTCTTCATGATCATCGGATGTACCGTCCACCGGCCTCAGCCCGTCCCCCTTCCTGTGAATCCTCCGGAATCCTACGATGAACCGGGGAACGCGGGACCACCGTTGCAACGGTGGTGGGAGGCCTTCGGAGACAAACGGCTGAACCGGCTGATGGAAGAGGCTTTTTCCGGCAATCTTGATCTGGCCCAAGGAGTGGCCCGTCTCGATGCGGCCCGGGCGGTTTTAAGGTCGACCTCCGCCGCACGTTTCCCCTCCCTTGATTCAAGGGGAGAGTGGAGTCGCGAAAATACCCCGGGGTTTTTCGGAAACAATACCGGCAGGAGCTATCGCCTCTCCCTCGCGGCGGCCTTCGAGGTCGATCTCTGGCGAAAAGAGGCGTCCCGGACCCGGGCCGCCGCCCTGGATGCCGCGGCCGCCCGCGAAGACCTGAAGACCCTCTATCTCACCCTCGCCTCAAACCTTGCCGACCTTTACTATCTGGCGGCGGAACAGAAGGAGCAGCTTCAATTGACCGACAGGACGATTGCCGCCTTTGCCGACACGTCGCTCCGGGTGGAACGGCGCTACAGGGAAGGATTGGTCCCCGCCCTCGACCTTGATCAGGCCCGGCAGAATCTGGCCGCGGTGAAGGCCGGACGTCCTCTCATTGAAAAGACCTTGAGGGAAACGGAACATGCCTTCGCTCTTCTTCTGGGGCGGTATCCTGAAGAAGACATCACCGGGGTTGTTGCCCTTCCGGAAATTCCAATGGGCTTTCCCGCGGGTCTTCCTTCCAAACTCCTTGCTCACCGTCCCGATGTGGCAGCCGCCCTGGCCCGGGTCAAGGCAGCGGATGCCCGGACGGCGGCAGCTATTGCCGACCGGTTTCCTTCCATCAACCTTGCCGCCGACTACGGAAACTCCAGTATCGCCTTCAGCACCGGGGATATCGTCGGAAATTTCTGGAAGATCATCGGGAATGTCGCGGCACCTCTGCTGGACGGGGGCCGGCGGCGGGCGGCGGTAAAGCGGAACCGGGCTCTCTTCCGGGAAAGTCTTGCCCGCTATCAGCAGACGGTCCTGACCGCCTTCCGTGAGGTGGAGGATGCCCTCGTCCGGAACCGGACCACGGAAGAAAGGATTGCCGGACTACAGGAAAAGGTCGCGGCAAGCCGCGCCACCCTCCGTCTTTCTCTGGACCGGTATCTCGCCGGGCTTTCCGATTATCTGCCGGTTCTGACGGCACAGGCGGCAAGTTTCGATTCCCAAAGTGAACTCCTCTCCGCCCGGCGGCAGCTGATCTCCGATCGGATCACCCTGGCCCGGTCACTCGGTGGGGAGTGGATGGAAAAAGAGATGAAAGATCAAAAAACAAAAAATACAAACACAACCAAGGACAATCCCCATGCCTCTACGAGATAAGTTCATCAAGATCGGTCTTCCCCTGTTGATCCTGCTCATCGGCTTTGCCCTGATGCGGGGTCTGATTTCCTCCCGGAAGGCGCCGGCAAAGAAGGAGTACATCAACCCCGGTGTCTTGGCAGAGGTCGTGACCGTCCATCCCGGAAAACGGCGGATCCGGATTGCAGGCAACGGAACGGTGCAGGCGCGACGGGAGGTATCCATTATTCCCCAGGTGGGTGGCCGGGTGGTCTGGAAGTCCCCGAAACTGCTGCCCGGAGGTTTTTTCCGTAAAGGGGAGCTTCTTTTCCGGATTGAGAAGGTCGATTATCGACTGGCCGTTGACCGGGCCCGGGCGGCGCTGGCCCAGGCGGAACTCGATCTGGCCCGGGAGGAGAGTAATGCCCGGGTGGCCCGGTCCGAGTGGACAAAGATGGATCTTGCGGCAAAGGCAAAACCGACCCCCCTGATTCTCCACGAACCGCAGCTTCGACAGGCCCGGGCGACGGTCACGGCAGCAAAGGCAGGCCTGAAACAGGCCGAACTCGATCTTTCCCGGACCCGCATCACGGCCCCCTTTAACTGCCGGGTTCGCTCCGAAGAGGTCGATGTGGGGCAGGTCGTTCGTCTCGGGGAGAAGGTCGGCCTTTTGGCTGGGACCGACGAAGCGGAGATTGTCGTACCGCTTCCCCGGGAAGGACTGCGCTGGCTCAGCATTCCCGGACCCGGTTCGAAAGCCCCGGGATCCAAAGCAGTCATCCGGTTTTCCGAAGGGAAGGACCTTCTTTCCCTGGTAGGGAGGATTGTCCGCTCTCTCGGAGAGGTCGATCCCGAGGGGAGGATGGCCCGGGTGGTAATCGCAGTCAATGATCCCTATCACCTGAAGGCTCCTACCGGCAATGTCGCCGCCGATCTGCTCCTGGGGATGTTCGTAGACGTAACCATGGAAGGACGGACTCTTTCGAAGGTCTTTGTCCTGCCCCGCAAGGCCCTTCGTGATCAGGGAACGGTCTGGCTCGCGGGGCAGGGGGATCAACTGACGATCCGGAAAGTGGATGTGGTTCGGAAGGAACGGGAGAAGGTCATGATCGACCGGGGACTGCAGGATGGGGATCGGGTTGTCCTGACGGCCCTCTCCGGAGTCGTCGAGGGGATGAAGCTGCGACTCCGGGAGACGGGGGTTGCACCATGAGGGGAGCAATACGATGGATGGCACACAACCATGTGGCAGCCAACCTCCTGATGATCATTCTCATGGTCGGAGGGCTGATCCGGTTCCATTCGATCAAGCGGGAGATCTTTCCCGAAATCAGTCTCGACATGATCCAGGTCTCCGTGGCCTATCCCGGGGCAGGTCCCGAAGAGGTGGAAGAGGGGATCATCCTTCAGATCGAAGAGAACCTGACCGGTGTGGAGGGAATCCGACAGATCAAGTCGGTGGCCCGGGAGGGGGAAGGCGTTGTAACGGCCGAGCTCTATCCCGGCGAAAATCCCGACCTGAAGCTCCAGGAGATCAAGAGCGAGGTCGACCGGATCATCACGTTCCCCGAGGATGCCGAAAAACCGGTTATCACCAAGCTTTTGAATCGCCGCGAAGTACTGTCCGTGGCCCTTTACGGCCGGGTCCCGGAACGGAGTCTCCGGGAAGAAGCCGAGACGATCCGGCAGGAACTTCTCGAGGATCCCGAAATTACCCAGGTCGATCTCGCCGGTGTCCGCCCTTATGAAATCTCCATCGAGATCCCTGAAGAGAATCTCCGCCGCTATCACCTGACCCTCGACCAGGTAGCCCGCCGGGTCCGGCAAGCCTCCCTCGATCTGCCGGGGGGGACCATCAAAACATCGGATGCGGAGATTCTTCTCCGGACCAAGGAGCGGCGCTACCGGGGGCCGGGGTATGCCGACATTGCCGTTATCAACCGTCCCGACGGAACACAGATCCGGCTCGGGCAGATCGCCCATGTCCGGGATACCTTTGCCGAGACCGATCTCTCCGCCCGGTTTGACGGTCAACCCGCGGTGATGATCAAGGTCTTTCGTGTCGGGGACCAAAAACCTCTGGTAATATCCGATCATGTCAGGCGATATGTCGAACAGAAAAAGAAGGAATTGCCCGGAGCCCTGCACATCGCCACATGGAACGATCGTTCGGAACGTCTCCGCAGCCGGATGAGCCTGCTCCGGACCAATGCCGTCTTCGGTCTCATCCTGGTAATGATTATCCTGGGCCTCTTTCTGGAAATCCGTCTCGCCTTCTGGGTTATGCTCGGGGTTCCCGTTTCCTTTTTGGGGGCCATGATCTTTCTTCCCGTTTTCGGTGTTTCCATCAACATGATCTCTCTCTTCGCCTTCATTCTGGCCCTGGGAATCCTCGTTGATGACGCCACAGTCGTTGGGGAGAGCATCTACGAACACCGGCAGCAGGGCAAAACCTTTCTGCAGGCCTCCGTGGACGGGACAATGGAAGTGGGAATCCCGGTTGTTTTTTCGGTTCTCACAACGGTGGTGGCCTTTATCCCGCTTCTCTATGTGAGCGGCATGATCGGCAAGTTCATCCGGGTCATGCCGGTCGTGGTGATCACGCTCCTTCTGGTTTCTCTGGTCGAGTCTCTCTTCGTTCTTCCGGCTCATCTCACCATGGGAAAACCGGGAGCATCTTCCCGGGGGATCCTCGGGGCGATCGAATCGGTCCGGAAACGGTGCAGTTCGGCCCTGGAGATCTTCATTAACGGAACCTACCGTCGTTTTCTGATCCGCTGCCTGGAAAACCGCTACACGACCGTCGCAACCGGGATCGTTCTTCTCTTCCTCACCGTGGGGGTCATCAAGGGTGGGATCCTGAAATTTCATTTCATGCCGGTCGTCGATGGTGACGTCGTCACCGCCTCACTCAAGATGCCTCCCGGCACCCCCGTGGCGGAGACGGCGAGGGTCCAGAAGATCATCGAACGGAAGGCCCGGGAGACAGTGGCCGAATACGACAAGCACCGGCCGGACGGGGATTCCATCCTCCGGGACGTCTACGCCGTCGTCGGCGGGAGCATGGCTGCGGGCGGTCCCGGGGGCGGCCGAACGCAGACCCGGACGAACCTCTCCGAAACGGCACTCTTCCTGCAACCGAGCAAAAAACGGGGGGTTCCCGCCCAGGAGATCGCCAACCGGTGGCGGGAGAAGGTCGGGGAAATCCCCGGTGTCGATTCCCTGGTCTTTACCTCGAACATCGTTCACATGGGGGCCAACATCGACATCCAGATCGCCCATGAGAATTTTGCCGTTCTCGATGCGGTCTCCGAACGCATCCGGAAAGCCCTGTCAAGCTACCCCGGAGTGGGAGACATCGAGGATACCTATTCACGGGGGAAGAAGGAGTTGAAGATCCGTCTCAAACCGGCGGCGGCGACCCTCGGGATTACCGAAGAGGACCTGGGCCGACAGGTCCGATCCGCCTTTTACGGGGCCGAGGCCCTTCGTTTTCAGCGGGGAAGAAACGAAGTGAAAGTCATGGTCCGCTATCCGGAAACCGACCGGAAGCACCTCCGGGACCTCGAGTCGATGCGGATTCGGACGCAAGACGGTGGGGAAGTTCCCCTCGGCCGGGCGGCGGAAGTCCGGGAAGGATGGGGCTTTTCCGAAATTCACCGGACCAACCGGAAACGGGTGATCGACGTGACGGCAAGCGTCGATGACAAGGTGGCCAACGCCGGAGATGTTCTCTCCGACCTCAAGGCAAACCTGCTCCCCCGGCTGAAGGCCGATTACCCCGGGCTGACCTTCAACATGGAAGGAGAGGAAAAAGAGCGCCGGGAATCGATGGGGAGTATGGCCGACGGATTCCTCCTCGCGCTGATCGGAATGTTCGCCCTCCTGGCCATCCCCTTCCGGAGCTACAGTCAACCCCTCCTCGTCATGGCGGCAATCCCCTTCGGGATCGTCGGTGCCGTGGCCGGGCATATGATCATGGGGTTCAAGCTGAGCATCCTGAGCTTTTTCGGGATCGTGGCCCTCTCCGGAGTGGTAGTGAACGACTCCCTGATCCTGATCGACCGGGTCAACCACAACCGGCGGGAAGGGACCCCCCTGTTTCAGGCCATCATCGACGGCGGGACCCGGCGCTTCCGTCCGATTCTCCTCACCTCACTGACCACCTTCTTCGGGTTGACACCGATGATCCTCGAACGAAGCGTTCAGGCCCAGTTCCTCATTCCCATGGCAATCAGCCTGGGATTCGGGATCCTCTTCGCGACCGGGATCACCCTCCTTCTCATTCCATCGCTCTACCTCGTTCTGGAGGATGTGCGGGGACTCTTGGGACTTACGTCCGTACACCATCGGCCGGACGAGACAACTTCCCTGGAGTCTTAGGCCAAATCAAATTCAAAAAACAAAAGCTTTACCACGAAACACGGAACTCACAGAGATCACAGAGAAGAACAAGAACAGAAGGGTCAGAGGGGCAAAGACGCTGAAAGCGCAAAGGAAATCAGCCCATGCAGCGCCGGGGTTTACCCCCGGTGTTCAACCGGTCCAATCCGGATCCTTCCTCCTGATGAGAAGACATTGCCTCTTTTCGAGCCGCCCCCGGACCAGGATGGAAAAGTCCCGGCGGAGTCCTTCCGGCAACCGGGAAAAATCCTCTTCCTTGATGATGATGCGGTCATCTCTCCCTGTTCCCGCAAGCTGATCCGGGGTGGAGAGAAACCGGGGGTAGATCGGACGGCCGAGGTTCGCCATAAAGGTGACAGCAAGGCCGTCTTTCGGGATCCGGTAAAAGGCAAGATCCGCCTTCGTCCGGACGAGTTCCCTGGAGACGGCCCGGATGAAAGGGCCGCTTTCAAGACGTGCGTAGTAGGCGGGGCTGGAGTAGCACAGCGTCAAGAGTATCAGGGTAACGGTGGTGACCGCCATCCGGGCCGCCTCCCGGCCGGAGATCTTCTTCAGACGGGGGATTCCGATCTCGCCGACGGCAACAAGCATCACGAAGATTGCAAAAGCGATTTTCCCGTGACGCACAAAATCGAATCCCCACTGTTTCCGGAACAGAAGGACCGACAGGGAGAAGAGCAAAGCCCCGATGGGAACGACGCGGAAGAGACCCAGCAGGAGGGAGCGGGCCTTTCCGAGGAAGCGATTTGCCGTGGATCCGGCAAACAGCCAGGCGGCGGCAAGAGCGAAGGGGGGAACCGCCGGCAAGATATAGCGCATCTTCTTCACCCCCGGGATGGAGAGCCCGCCCAGGATGATGACGATCCAGAGGGCCGAGTGCCGTATTAATCTCATCTCTTCCCCACTTCCCCGGAACAACCCCCGGCCGAATCCCATGAATACGATCAGGGCCAGGGGATAGGCCGGCAGGTATTTGACGAGCCCCTTTCCCCAGTAATAGCCGGGACCGTGCGAGGCGGCGGTGATCCGTCCGGCTGCCTCCATCCGGATCACCTGCTTCACGAATGTCTCGCCCCCCTCGCTGGATGCGGCGGCGAGCAGTACGCCGCTTGCCAGTGTCAGCAGGGCCAGCGCACCCCCTCCGAAAAGCAAAAGCCTCGAAAAATCCCTCTCCAACAGATAGAACCCGCAAAGAACCCCTGCCGGGATCACCAGCCCCAGGGGACCCCGAAAGAGGAACCCGGCAAGAAGTAACGGAAAAAGAGAGGAAAGGTTCTCCCGCTTCCCCCGGACCCTTGCCGAATAGACAAGATAGAAAGAGAAAACCGTGACAAGGCTCACATACTGATCGGGAGAAATATCCCGGGAATAGGAAAAGAAACTTTTTGTGGAAAGGGCGAAGAACACCGACCAGACGCCCCATTTTCTGGAATGAAGGGCACCGATCCGGTAGATCACAACAAGGACCAACGCCGAGGCGATCGCGGAAGGGAGGACGGCGGAGAGCGGGGTGACCTTCCCCAAAGGAACGGACAAGAGGTAGATCAGAAAGGTAGAGGTCGCCGGATAGTCCGGGTAAGGCACCCCGTAGGTCGTGGGAAAACACGAGGGACCGTTTCTCATCATCTCCTGGGCGAAGAGGGCAAACCGGGCATTCATCCCCTGAAACTCGGGCATGAGGACCACCGTAAAAAGAAAAAGGGCTCCCGTAAAAATCCAGAAGGCATCGCGGTGCAGAAAGATTCGGTCTTGCATGAGAAGAACGCTCCCCCGTTTCGAAAGACCGATGCAGTATAAGGGATCCGCCTCCCCCTGTCAAAAGACGCTGCGGGCCCAAATCCAGCGATAGAAAAGTTCGGAGCGTTTGTCGAAAAAGCTCGTTTTAAACAGTAACCGTTGACGGGGGTCGGCACAAATCCGGACTTCCCTCTCATCTTGTAACCCTATGTTTTTGTCCATTTTCTTTGCTCGTCCAAAGAAAACGAACCAAAAGAAAAGATGCCCCGGGTGAAACTCCTATCGCTAATTTAGGGGCGGGATCGGGTCGTTGGGAATGCCCGGAACATCCGGGTTCTTTATCCGGACTCCTTCGACGGGCGAAGATAATGCTTGACAATATGAATTAATATTCATATTGTGAGCACATATTTATTAATTAGACCTAATATTCAACCTCATGAAGGATTTTTATGGCGCAACAACCTCTTTCCAGAAAAGAGCGGGAATACCTGGTGCGCCGCAGTGAAATTCTGCGGGTAGCACTGAAACTTTTTGCGGAAAAAGGGTTTCACGGGACCTCGATTCAGATGATCGCGGAGAAGTCCGAGTTTGCCGTGGGTACGCTCTATCATTTTTTCCCGCACAAGGAGGATATTTACAAGGCGATTATTCAGGAGACGGCGGAGAAGTTCCATGCCGCATTGACGACGGCCCTGGAGATACCGGGCGGGGTGATCGAGAAACTCCGGGCCTGCCTGGAGGTCAAGATTAAAGTTTTTCTCGACAATCTGGACCATGTCCGGATCTTTTTTGCCGAAACACAGGGGGCGAGCTTCAGTGTGAAGACAGGACTCGACGCGGAACTCAAGGCACAGTACGAGGATTATATTCAACGGCTGACCGGTGTCTTCCGGAGTGGAATCCGAGAGAAGACCTTCCGGAAGCTGGACCCGTACCTCCTCGCGGTCGCCCTGGACAGCCTCTCCACGGCCTTTCTTGTGGAACACCTGGATCATCCCGAAGCGCACCCCTTTGATACGGAAACGATCCTGAATCTTTTTTTAAACGGAGTGGCCGCAAAAAGAGGGAGCGGAAAATGAAAAGACAGATGTCAGCGCTGCTGTGCATGATTTTGTCTCTGATGCTGGTTGCCAAAACAGCGGAAGCCGCAACCGTTTCGGACAAGAGTCTGCGCCTCACCCTGGAAGAAGCCGTCCGGATCGCCCTCACGCAAAACAGTGAGATCAAAATGGCGGAGAGTTCCGTGGCGGCGGCGCGCGAGGCGGCCCGAAGCAAATCCGCCGACCTTCTGCCAAAATTCGAGACCCGCTACAGCGCCGTTCGCTTAAACGATGATCCGGAAGTAATCTTCGGAAAGGGGCTTGAGTTCATTGCAGGGAGCAAACCCAACTACCGGTGGACCGTCGGGTTTACACAACCTGTTTTTACCGGGTTTGCCCTCACGACAGCCAAAGAACTTGCCGCCCTGGGGGTCGATACGGCGCGACTGAACAAGGAGGAGGCTGAAGAGGAGATTATTCTCCGGACCCGGGCGGCCTACTTCCAACATCTCCTGGCGGAACGATTGAAGGGAGTGGCCGAGGAGGCGGTGCGTCGGCTCCGGGCGCACCTGAAGGATGCCCAGGCCCTGTATGACGCCGGGATGATCCCGCAAAATGACCTCTTGAAGTCGAAGGTCCGGATGGCGGAGGCGGAACAGGAAGAGGTGCGTGCCGGAAACCGGGTGGAACTTACCCGCTCGCAACTCAACCTCCTGCTCCGGCGGGAAATCAATGCAAAAACGCAACTCACCGATGTGCTCACCTGGACACCCTATAATTTGACTCTTAAAGATTCGCTTGCCCGGGGTCTGGCAAAACGCCCCGCGATTCAGGCAACACAGCTTGCCGTGGAAAAGGCGGACAAGGGCGTACGGCTGGCCGAAAGCCGCTACTATCCGAACCTCGTCATGGTGGGGGAATATGAGCGTCAGGGAGATACTGCGGCCGTCAACGGGAACGGCTATACCAACACCAAGAACGCCTCCATCGGACTGGAAGCCCGGTGGACCTTCTTTGAGTGGGGGAAAACCGGGGCCGAGGTCTCCCGCTCCCGGTACGAAAAGGAACGGGCGGTAGAGGCCGGCCGCCGCCTGCGGGACCGGATAGCCCTGCAGATCAAGCAGGCCTGGCTCGACCTTCAGACGGCCGGAAAAAATATCGAGACGGCAAAAACCGAACTGGAACAGGCAAAGGAAAACTACCGGATTACCGATCTTCAGTACAAGGAGCAGATGACCACCTCCACGGAAGTGTTGGATGCCGAATCCCTGCTCACCCAGGCGGAAACCCACAACTACGGCGCCCTCTACGGCTACAACCTGGCCCGGGCATCCCTGGAGCGGGCCATGGGTACAGGAAGACCATAGCTTTCCCAAAAACCCCGGAAGGAGAATGCCAAGATGACCGATTCGACAACGCCCGAGACTCCGGTTGAGCCCGCAGAAAAGCCGGCCATGACGACGGGGAAGAAGATTTTTCTCGTTCTTTTCCTGATCCTGTTGATCGTCTTTGCCGGAATCGCCGCAAAGTGGCTGCATTACCGCTTCACCCACGCCATTACGGACAATGCCTTTGTGGAGTCCGATATGATCAACGTGGCTCCGTTGGTCTCCGGACACATCCGGACAATTTTCGTGGAGGAGGGAGACCGGGTAAAGAAGGGGCAGCTCCTGCTGAAGATCGATTCCACCGACTATGAAAACGGAGTCGCCCTGCAGGAGGCAAATACGGAGGCGGCGGAGATGAACCTGAAACAAAGCCGGGCCGCCCTGGAAAATCTGCGTGTCGCCTCCCGCGAATCGATCCGCAAGGCAAAAAGCGGCCTTCTGGCGGCCGGGGCTGAGGGCGATCGTATGCAGAAGGATTACGACCGCATCTCGCAACTGCTCAAAAAGGGGGCCGTGTCGCAGAGCCGATATGATGCCGTCAAGGCGGCGTGGATCGCCACCCGGGCGAAAGTGGTTGCCGCAGAGGCCGACCTGAAACAGGCTCAGGCCTCAAAGTTCCGGGTCCGGGAGGCTGTCAGCGCCGTGAATGCAGCCCGTTCCGCGGTCAAGGCGGCGCGGGAAGCCCTCAAGGTCGCACAGACCCGCCTCGGATACACCCGTGTCAAGAGCCCGATTGCCGGGGTCGTTGCCAAAAAATTCCTGAATGAGGGAGACTTTCTGGCGGCGGGCTATCCGGTCCTTTCCCTCTATAACAAGGAAAACATCTATGTGACGGCGAACCTGGAAGAGACCAAGACCGATGGGGTTCGCGTGGGGCAGAAGGTCGATCTCGCCGTCGATACTTACAGCGACCGAACCTTTCACGGCAGGGTGATCCTGATCGGAGAGGCGGCCGGCGCAAAGTTCGCGCTGATCCCCCGGGACAATTCCGCCGGAGAGTTCACCAAGGTGGTCCAACGGATCCCGATCAGGATCTCCGTGGATAAAGGCCGGGAGCTCCTCAAGCCGGGGATGTCCGTCACCGTCGGTATTGCACTGGATGGGGACGACCGGTCGCCGGTTGCAGACAAAGAGTAATCCGCCATGACGCCAGCACGCCGAATCGGAAACGAGCCCTATTATTTCGGGATCCGCTACAAGTGGTATGCCGCGGTCATCGTCATGATCGGGACGTTCATGACACTCCTCGACACCACGATTGTCGATATCACCCTCCCTAAAATGATGGCCTCCCTCAACGCCGACACCCATGGAATCCAGTGGGTCGTGATCGCCTATATGATCGGCTCCGCAATCTCCATGACGGCGGTCGGATGGATCGGGGCAAGGATCGGTCACCGGGAGACCTATATCTCCGGGATGGTGATCTTTACCGTGATGAGCATGCTCTGCGGCCAGGCAACCAACCTGGAGATCATGACCCTGGGACGCTTCATCCAGGGGATCGGGGAGGGACTGGTCGTCCCCGTAGCCATGACCATGCTATACGAGGTCTTTCCCGAAGACGAGCAGGGAATCGCCATGGGAATCTTCGGACTGGGGGCCTCGGCCGCCCCGGCCCTCGGCCCGATTCTGGGAGGCTTTCTCACCGAACATCTCACCTGGCGGTGGATCTTCTACGTCAATATTCCGATCTCGGTGATCGGCCTGGCCGCGGCGGTCCTCCTTCTGCAGAAGAGCAAACCCGACGAAGAACGGGCGGGCAGTTTCAACCTGGGGAGTTTTCTTCTCATGTCGGTCAGCTTCGGTTCGCTGCTGATCTTTCTCTCCAAGGGACAGGAGTGGGGCTGGACCCATTCGGACCGGATCGTCTTTCTCATGGTCCTCTGGGTGACAACCTTCGCCCTCTACATCTACCGGGAACGCAGATCGAAAGAACCTCTCCTGCATATCCGGCTCTTCCGGAACCCGGTCTTCGCCCTGGCCGTGGCCGGGATGTTCATCTTCTCCATGACCATCTACGGCGGCTACTTCCTGATCCCTCTCTATCTGGAGCGGCTTCGCGGATTTACCACCCTTGACGCCGGGATCATCATGCTCCCCGGCTCCATCGCCACCTCAATCGGTGTGGTCCTGGGAGGGGCGTTGAGCGATAAATTCAACGCCAAACTGATCGCACTCTTCTCGGCCGCCGCCTTTGCCCTCGCGACCTTCACGCTGGCCCATTTCGACCTGCACACGGAAAAATCAACCATCATCCTTCTGTACATCTTCTGGGGCGGCGCCTTCGGCCCCCTCTTCCCCTCCCTGACCGTACTCGCGCTGAATGTCATTCCCCTTGAGGATGTCAATATGGGCTCAGCCATCCAAAACGTCTCCCGACTCGTGGCGGGGTCCGTGGGAACCTCCATCTCCGTCACGATCCTCGCCCGCAGGACCGACCTCTTCTTCGACCGCATCTCCGAACAGCTCCACTACGGCAACATCGTCGCCATGGGGGCTTTCCAAAAATTGCAACAGTATCTCATGGGCCGGGGGTTTCAACCCGATACCGCCCGGCAACAGGCAACGGCCCTCTTTCAGATGCTGATCCGGCAGAAGGCCTCCTCCTATGCCTTTCAAAGTACTTTTATCTGGCTCGGCCTGATCGGTCTTCTTTGTATTGTGACCGTTTTTTTCATCAAGTATCGGAAGAAAGAAGGCGTCAAGGTCGCGGTGCATTGAACCGCAAGAGTCAACGGCGAAACAGATTGTCTCGATCTTTCGTGAAATCCCGTGAAAATTCCGTTAACGCAAATTTCCTTTCGCCTGGAATTCCACTCCGGCGCCCGCACAAGCACGCTGCCGTCGCGCTTGATGATAATGTCGGCAGTCGTACGCCGACTTCGAACCACTTTATAGTTTCTTTCCAGATCTAGACTGCATACCGGGAACATTCATGGCCGGAAAGAAGCATGGCAGTTGTCGGACAGGTCCTACCTTAACGGAGTCTTGCGTAATTATATTTCCCGCATAAACCAGTTTTGTAACTGTTTTTCCGGCGATGTAACAATTTTTCCCGGTGGGTCGGGGATGGTAAGAATCGTCTTCCTGTAATTATTTTTCTTGACTTATACTAAAATATAACGATAATTCTTGTAATGTGATCATTTTTCCGCCTGTCTGCCGCAACACAATGGGGCACAGGCAGGGAGGAAGCCATGGCTGAAAACGACCAGGATAGATCAAATGACAGACCTGCCTGCGCCGCAAACGAATGTGCCGCGGCAGGCAGGCCCGCAGGGTATGCGGCACTTATCGAGCGATACGACCTCGATGTTATTCCGAATTGGCACAGGTCGCAGGTGACGACCAGCGGAATCCACCGGATCGATTCGAGCAGGGACATAGTCGAGGAGGTATATCCGCCCAAGTACTGGCCGGGAGATACACTGGGCGATCATCTTGAATTTGCGCTCAAGTATGACGGTACGAATCTCGCGATACTCGCCAGCCTGTTCCAGAACGTCGCAGAGGAAGATTTCCTCGAATATGTCCGCTCCAAGCCCACCGGCAAGTACGCCAGGCGGTTGTGGTATCTGTACGAGTTTCTGACCGGCAAAACGCTTCCGCTCGACGATGTGAAGCGGGGTAATTACATTGATCTGCTCGACCCTGATGAATACTACACGGTCAGTCCGGCCCGCCAGGTTCGTCGTCAACGAATCAACGACAACTTGCCGGGTGATCGACGATTTTGCCCGACGGTTCGTCGCACCGATACTCTTCACGACTTCAAAATAGCCGATCTTCCCGAGCGATGCCGCAGGGTGGTGTCCGGCTATTCCCCGGAATTGCTGAGGAGGGCGCTCGGTTACCTGTACGCCAAGGAGACAAGATCATCTTTTGAGATCGAACATATCAAGCCCATATCGACCAGGACCGAGCGATTTGTAGCATTGCTTCAACTGGCCGAGCAGGAAGACTTCTGTGAAAAACCGCGCCTGATCGAACTTCAGAATCGCATCGTCGATCCACGGTTCCGCGATTCCGACTACCGGACGAGCCAGAACTATGTTGGAGAGATGGTAGCCTGGCAGAAGGAAAGGATACACTTCGTGAGTCCGAAACCTGAGGATCTGGCCGACCTGATGGAGGGCCTGGTAACCGCCCACAAGCGCATGGATGCAAGCTCCGTGTCCGCCGTGGTCCACGCTGCCGTCATCGCCTACGGGTTCGTTTTTCTGCACCCGTTCGAAGACGGCAATGGTCGAATCCACCGTTTCCTGATCCACAACATTCTTGCCCGCCGAGGCTTTACGCCCAAAGGCGTCATGTTTCCCATATCGGCATCCATGCTGAAGAACCCTGCCGACTATGACGCCTCTCTGGAAGCGTTTTCACGGCATCTTATGGCGCTGGTGGAATACTCGCTCGATGAAGAAGGGCGCATGAGCGTCCACAACGATACTGCCGGGTGGTACCGCTATATCGATATGACGCCCCAGGCGGATGCGCTTTTCAAATTCATCGATCAGACCATTGAGACGGAGCTCGCCCGGGAATTGGCGTTTCTGGCCAACTACGATGAAACAAAGAAAGCTATCCAGGAGATCGTGGACATGCCCGACCGGAAGATTGATCTCTTTATTCGCTTCTGCCTGCAAAACAACGGCAGACTCTCGGCACGGAAACGAGCGAGTCACTTCGATTTCCTGTCGAATGAGGAAATCGCCCGTATGGAACAGGCGGTTCTGGCCGCCTACGGAAGCAGAACCTTGAACGATGATTGATGGCGACCCATGCGACTCCTGTTGATCAGCGACACCCATGGCAGGCTCGGAATCATCAATGAGTCGGCCTCTCATGTTCAGACCGACGCGGTCATTCACGCCGGAGATTTTGGATTTTATGATGAGGGAAGTTATGGGCGTTTCTGCCCACGAACTTCGGCTCCGCCTCA
>JAADIO010000031.1 GCA_013151235.1 Deltaproteobacteria bacterium
TTTATAGTTATGCGATATTGCCGTCTCTTTTGAGGTCACACTAGTAGTAGTCGATGTTTTCGTCTGAGTACTACTCATCGTCGTCCCCCTCTAATTTTAGGTTGAACATTGAATTAAGAAGTTCTTTGGTTAATGTAATCATCCCTGATGACCGACTAAGCCATGTAGTTAGTTCTTCGACCTTGGTTGATGAACGATGAAAATTGAAGAGCAGGAATCCAGAAATGTCTTCACTTTGATGGATTTCAATATTTAGAATTCCTTCATTCCATGTGATTGAGCGCTTCATCACTTTACCAACTATACTATAGTTGGCATCTGAAAGTTTCTCATCGAGCGACATAGTTAATAACTCAAGCAGTTCTTCTGGTAATGAATCAATTTTGAACCGTAAATTTATTCCGGCTGCATTCATGGGTGTTTCGGGTAATGATTGTATTCCTTGAATACAAATGGACGCAGCCTTGTCGAGTCCATCCGGGGTTGGATCATTGGGCGCAATAACAAGACGACTGTTTGAAGGTACAACTGTTATGTCATTGTAAACAACGCGGATCGGAGCCTGTTGTTCGAGAGGTACCTGTATCTCGACAAGTTTATTCGATTCGAGTTGGAACAGGCGTTTTGCAATCCCCTCAGGAGTAAGGATTGCGATATTCCATGCCCCTGGAACCACTACATTCCAATCTACCGGAACTATAGACATTCTTGACTTCCCCTTTGCGGGCAATCTTTTCGTTTTTAACTATGCGGCATAACACCTAACTACACGAAGGTGATCCTCAGCCGCAACCAATTCACTGCGGCATAGATCCAGTTCTCATAGTAACATTTCAGTGCATATTCGCGATGTACTTTTTGAAGTACGTCGAAATTTACTCCAATATCACATTCACGTCAACACGAATATTGCAGTGACGACTCGTGATTGGCCAAAATAATATTGTGCCATATATCATTAAGATGCAAAGCTGAGAGTTCAGACAATGATGTTGGAATGAGTATTCAAAAAAGACCAGAATAGGGTGTGCAATGTAGACCGGGATAAGTAGCCCCACCCACAGGCCGCCTTTTTTATCGCGCCAGAAAGTCACCAGCCACCACCCAGCATTTGCAAGGCTTTGCGACAGGGGTGGTACACCACTGACCAACATTTTATGACAACACGTAAGTCATTGAAAAGGCAGGTGTGACACACCGGTGACACACCGTTTGGGGGGTGGCGATTGGAGTTAAGTGTTTGATTTATTTATGATTTTATGGTGGCGGTGGCTGGACTCGAACCAGCGACGCTACGGATATGAGCCGTATGCTCTGACCGACTGAGCTACACCGCCGTACCGGATGGAGATGGGTAAGCTAATGGATTCTTTCGGGAATGTCAAGATTTTTCGGTCCTGTGTGTTGCACCGGCGTGCTACTACTGGATGTTTTTACGGATATCCTCGCCGAGAAGATTGAGCAGGGCATCAAGCTTTTGCCGGATCAACTGGCGGACCATGAAAGGTGAAGCGGTCCTTTTTATCATCAATTCACCCTCCCGGATGCCTAACAGTGCGGCATCGCTGGATCGAATCGCCCGGACCCAGATTTTGACGGAGAAATCTTCTTCAAAGGCCGGCATCTCCGACTCTTTGGCCGTGCGGATCTCGACAAGTCCCAGCACCACGGCATCGGCACTCAGGCGCCTCCCCTGAAGCGCTGTCAAACGGTTATTCACTCGCAGTTTCTCAAAACTGTTGGGGCTTTCTTCGCTCGCAACGGGATCCCGGATAATCTCAAATCCTCTCGTCCGGTACTGCTGAGCGGCAAAGCGGGTGAAATCTTCTTTATTTCCCATCAGGCGGTTAGGCACACCTTGGTCGATTCGTGTCTGAATAAAGAGCGCCAGGGCAAGGGTTTTGCCTTCATAGCGGATCAAGCCGACTTCCGCAAGCTTCCGTTTAATCTTCTCTTCGGAAACTCCGGCTTCGACTTCAACCTTGTAAAGATTATCCTCCCGCCGGTCGAAAAGAATTCGGTAGCGGTCTATGTACTCCATTGGATCGTGTGAAAGGATCTCCTTCAGGGCATCGTTGTAACGGGAGAGGGTCGAAAAATAGAAGAGTCCGGCCACGGTTTCTTCCACAGCGCCGGAAAAGGCCTTCTTGAGGGCTTGATCTCTTGCGGCATTGACATCCTTTTGCAGGATGACGCCGATCCCGGTACTTTGTACGGTCTTGAGGGCTGATGCCGATTGAGGGAACACAAAAAAAAGAAGAACAAAGAGGCATACGCACCCGAAAGAAACCCCGTTCTTTCTTTTACCCCGGAGGATGGCGCAAGATTTTTTAAAAGGTTCAACCATGATGGTGTCGTAAAAAGTCACGAAGCCCTTCGACCCTTCGACCAGCTCAGGACAGGCGTGCTCAGGGCGAACGGTGTAAGTGATTGATATTTTGATATTCCGTTCGTGGTGAGCCTGTCGAACCATGAACGGAATCCGGAAAACGACTTTTTACGACTTCATCAACCATTAAGCATCTCCACGAAGGCTTCGAGCCGAATCCGGGTCCGCTGGTCCAGTCCCCCCGGTTTATCCCCCTCCAGCGTCAGGACCGGCACTTCCAGCCGTTTCCGGAAGAGGATATCCTCAATCTGCCGGAAGCAGAAGGCCTGGGCATAATGAATGATCCCGTGAATCTTCCTCTGTCGAATCTGTCCCTGCACATCCTCCAGCCGCCCATAGATACTGTAGGGATAGGTATAGATGAGATACTGCTCAACGAGATCCGCCGCTTCAAAAGGCATGGCAAACTGCCTCTGCACTTCGTTATAGACAACCCGTCCTCCCATCTCCTCGATCGCCTCATAGAGTCCGTTGATAATCGGAGGAACACCAATGAACCCGATTCGGGGTCCATCGGGAAAGGGCTTTCGCTGCGCCACTTCCGCAAGAAAGCGGTCGAGCTCAGATTCGTAGGTCACTGGGTCTCCACGAAAGTCACTGGCGCAGACCTGGTAGTAATGATTTTCCTGCCCGGTGACCCGGTTTCCTTCCCAGGTTTCCCGATCGATCTTTCGGATCTTTCCCCGGAGGGACAAAAGCTTTTTCCGGACCGATTCCGCGGCCTCCAGGGTGGTCCCAAAATGTCCGGCCGTCTTCTCCATTTGCAGACGGAGCAGGTCCGGGTCCCGGTCGTAGGGATAGGCAAAGGGGAAGATGCGGATCCCCTCTTCTTCAAAGATCTCCATGAGGGCATGGGTGTTGCTGCAATCCCCTTGGGTAACGGCGATGACTTCCTCAAGTCCTTCTTTGCGGGCCGCCGAATAGATCCCCTTGATCCACCCGCAGGTGTTTCGAGGAAACCCGCGTTCCTCCGCCTCTTCCACACGGCTGCAAGGATCGGGATCCTCGATAAAAATATTGTTCAGGTCCACCGGCGTCCGGCCTGCGGCCAGAAGAATCTCCACGGGGATGCTTGTCGTAAACCCGACCGGTTCGTTTTGCATGAAGGTTAAATTACATGAACCATAAGAAGCTGTCAACTTTCTCCTTACGTCTGATTAAAAGAGCAAGATCTTTCTCTCCGCCGACACCCATCGGGTGATCAGACATCATCCCTTGTCAATCACCGCCCGGTTCCTCTACTGTCGCATGAATGATCCGGAGAGAAGAGGGTATGCTGCCGGATCATTTCGTAGGAAACAATGGCGACGGCATTTGAAAGGTTTAAAGATCTCATCCGACCGGTCATGGGGATGGTAATCGTATGGTCGGCGTTCGCCCGGAGCAAGTCCTCGGGAAGCCCTTTCGTCTCCTTTCCAAAGACCAGGAAATCCCCTTCCCGATAGGTAACGTCGGTATAGTACCGTTTTCCCTTTCGGGAGGCATAGAAGAAGCGTCCTTCGGGATAGGCCTCCTGCAACTCGGTCAGAGAATCATGGTAATGAAGATCGAGGTATTCCCAGTAATCAAGCCCGGCCCGGCGCAGGTGCTTTTCATCGGTCCGGAACCCGAGTTTCCCCACAAGATGAAGGGTGGCCCCCACGCCGACGGAGAGACGGGCGATATTGCCCGTATTGGGGGGGATCTCCGGTTCCACCAGAACGATATGAAAACGGGGCAGTCTCAGAGTCGTCATATGCAGATTCTTTCCCTCCGGTCAGGCAGATAAATATGGACGAAAATTATAGCCGGGCCGTGCGGGAAAAAACAAGGAAAAAGGAAGACCGCACAGAGACAAGGCGGAAAATATGCGCTCTCGGTGATCGCTTTTGCAAGAGAAACATTGACGGATTTGAGGTGATGGGGTTAAAATTTTAATAGGAGCCGGAAAAAAAGGAGAATATCGTGCTGGATTTGAGTACTCCCTTTGTCATGCGGGAAGATTTATATGCCTGTGACGGGACCTTGATTTTGCGTCAGGGCGAGATCCTCACCAAGCGGGTAATCAATGAAATACAAAAGAGCGCCAAAATGAGAACCCCGGAGGCATCCCCGGTAAAGAACTCAGAGGTTCTTGACGATTACCGGGCTGTTATGGAAGAAGAGAATTATCACGTCATCTTTTCGAATGATGCCGTCAAGGAGGAAGTGCTCGGTATCGTAGGTGAAATCTCTTTGATCCGGGAAGTCTATCAGGAACTGGAACTCTGCAAGGTCATGGATCACTATACCTACCGGCATATCCTGATCACATCGCTTCTCACAACCCTGCTGGCAAAAGACTCTTTCTCCGACCTGCAAGAGGTTCTCCAGGCGGGATCAGCCGCGCTGACCCACGATTTCGGCAAATCCCGTATCCCCATTGAGGTTCTTCAATCCGCCCGGAAGTTGGATTACGACGAATTCCTCTATATCCTGGAACACCCCTGGATCAGTTTTCTTCTTTTAACCTACTATACGGGAGAAGCGGAAGCGCTCCACTCGCTGGTGGCCTTCAATCATCATGAAAAGATCGACGGTTCCGGTTATCCACGCGGAATCAAGATCGAAGATCCGATCATTCGTCTGGTGACAATATGCGACATGTTCGATGCCCTCATCTCCCCCCGGACCTACCGTGTCGATCCCTTCAATGTACGTGGAGCACTCGATTTTCTCTATGAGGAGGCCACTTTCGGACGTCTCGATATGACCTTCGTAAAATTCCTGATTTCCCACAACCGTAATGTCAAAATGCCGGTCGATTCGTTGATCATCTCCCAGGACAATACCGGCTACCGCCCTCCCTCTGAAAAGAACAATTACAGTTGCCACCAGGATTACGAGGAGCCGGACTGGGAAGATGGATCCGCCAATACCGCCTAACCCCATCAGGGCCAGTAAGGATAGTAAGGAAAATAGTAGGGGTAACGATAATAATAGGGGCCGTAGAAATAAGGATCGTACCACCCGTAAGGAGGATAGGAACTCTCCTCTTGCACCGGCCAGAGGCGAATCTTGGTCACCGTGATGACCGGATAGCCGTAACGGATCTCACCTAAAGCACGTTCCTCTTTCCCACTCACAACTCCCAGCACCGTCACACGACGGTCTTTGCTGTACACCTTTGTTTCCAGATATCCCTTATACAGTGCAATGAATCGTCCGTACGATTCATCCACCTCCCGAGGCTCGTCTCCTCGATCCAGAGGCTTCTGGAGAATTGTAATCTCCGTTCCCTGTGGCCGGTTCACAGCGGAGAGGATGACGCCTCCCAGAACGACCAAGGTCCCCCGGTAGTATTCCGGGTTCTGCACCAGTTGCGAAAAAGAGACACTGCGGTTTACCCGCCCCCGGAGTTCCGGAGGTACGACAGGAGCGGCACATCCCGCTGCGTAGATTATCAGGGCAAAAAAAGGAAACAGACGAGAGAGACAACGCTTCATGACCCCTCCTCCTTCCCGGGGAAACCGGAATATCCCTACGGCAACAGAGCCCGGAATTCATCCAGGTCCTTGACTTCATCGAGGAGAATCTTGTTGATCGTATCGTACATGTACTCATGCTCGCTGAGCAACGGCAGCAGCTCCCGGTAGATGCCGATGGCCTGCTCTTCTCTTACGATATTGTTGCGGATCATCTCATCCGGAGTCCGCCCGACCTCAACCGGCTCCACGCTTTCCGCCGGGTCTCCTCCCAGATTAACGACCATCTCCGCCAGCAGTTTTGCATGCCCCAATTCCACATCGGCCTCGGCAGCCAGGAACTGACTCAAGGCAAGGGTGCTGTAGCCCCGTACCTTCAGGGATTGATAAAAATACTGGATAAACGCCTGATACTCCAACGCCACAGCCTTGTTCATCAGAGTAATCACTCGCTCGGTCTCCATCTCCACCTCCTTTTATTACAGTCCAATACGGATAAAAACAATATACCGAAGGTCCCCGATTTTGTCCAATCGATACAGGATTACTGCGTATGTGGAATAATCAGGTTACGTTGTTGTAGGAATCAAAAAAAAGTGCTATAGTTCTTGAAATCAAACGCCCGTTGCGGTACTGTTACACAAAAGCAACATCCACTGTGGTATTTGGCAGCGGGGCTGATGCAAGTTGAAGGATGACGTGAAAAGATCATGTAATGTGAAAGAGGATTTCGACAAAAACAGGTCGTCGGAAACCGCTTCATTCATGGAATTTGATCGGGCGAAGTTGCCGGAAATGGATGCCGTGATTTCCGCGCTCTCTCATGATCTCCGGTCTCCGTTGAACACGATTATCGGGTTCTCCGAGATCCTGTTAAGCAAGCGGATCGGTAAACTGAACGCAAAGCAACAGAAACAGATCGGAATCATTCTGAGACGAGGGAACCTTCTTCTTTCGATGCTTGATCAACTGATCGACTACACGAAAGTAATCCGCCGGGAGCAGCCGCTTCGACCGGCATCACTGGCATTAAATGTTTTGCTGACCTCTATCGTAGAGCAAATCCGAACGAACCGGCCGCCCGAGGCGCCCCCTCTTGTCTATCGGCCGGCGAAAGGCTCTTATCGAATCAAAGGCGATGAACGAAAATTGCATAGAACCCTGATGCAGATCATCCGGGAGGGTGATGAGTTCTTTCAACCTCGGGAAATCCGCATCTCTCTTGGCAAGATCCGGAACGATGGGAAGAAGTCGACACGAGAGAATTTTCGAATCCGTATCCAATTCCTCGGCCGGGACATGATGGACATCCGGGAGTTACCGCCATTCAATGACAACCGCAAGATCCCAGGGAAAACAAAGTTTGCATGGCACCTGGCTGATTTCTATATAGGATTAATGAAAGGGAAACTGGGGATTTCCCGGAAAAGAGGCTCCATTGACTTTACTGTAGACTTTTGTGAGGAAGAAAAATGAATGAGATCTTGGTAGTGGACGATATTCAGGACAACCTGCTCCTTTCCAAAACCATTCTGGAATTGAACGGTTATTACGTACACGCAACACAGAACCCGAAGGATACAAACAAGATCCTGAAGAGGAACAATGTCGATCTGATCATTCTCGATGTGAATATGCCTGAAGTCAATGGAATCGAACTGTGCAAGCGGCTCAAGAAAAATCCGAAGACGGCTCATATTCCGGTAATTCTTTTTACAGCGGAGCGGACCTCAACGGAGGACATTGTCTCCGGTCTGAACGGAGGAGCAGACAAGTACCTCACCCGTCCGATCCAGGAGGAAGAACTGCTGGCCTGGGTGCGAGCCTCGATTCGGGACAAAATGGCCTATGATGATGCCTTCCGTCAGATGAAAGAAGAGCGGCTGGTCTTTGAACAGGCCTGCAATGAAGCGCCTCCGGCCATGATCCTCTTTGACTCCGAAGGCACACCGGTTTTCCTGAACCCCGGAGCCCAGGCGATCTTTTCCCGCTACAGCACAAAAACCCGGAC
Source organism: Deltaproteobacteria bacterium (assembly GCA_013151235.1). Classification (NCBI taxonomy): domain Bacteria; kingdom Pseudomonadati; phylum Myxococcota; class Myxococcia; species Deltaproteobacteria bacterium. The sequence goes on from JAADIO010000031.1 coordinate 7,844, forward strand.
CCGGACGAAACCGCCCTATGGACTGCATCCCTCGGTCATCAAACTGCTCAAGAACCTCTATGCAACAACTCTGGTGGCACGGAGGCGGAAACGATCCAATCGGGCCGATACGGAGTGGACACTGCCGGACGGACATACCCTGCAGATGTTGATCATGTCGCTCGAAAGTGATCCGAAAGATTCCCGTGGAAATGACTACACCCTGGTCATGACCCAGGTGCCGCTGAAGAATCTTCCCTTCGATCCCGATACCTTCGCCATCCGTCACGGTCTTTCCAAGCGGGAGAAGGAACTGGTAACCCTGATCTTCCAGGGCTACAGTAACATGGAAATCGGGGAGCGGATGTTCATCAGTGAACACACAGTGAAGGTCCACCTGAAGCACATCTTCGACAAGGTCGGCGTCAAGAACCGGACCTCTCTGATCCGGAAACTTTTCGTCTGAGGTGTCCCACAACGAAATGTTTCAAAGCACTTTGAAAACATGGAACCGCCCTCCCGCAAAGAGGGCGGTTTTTCTTTACCCTCTTTGATCCCTTTTATTCCTTACCCACATCCTGGCCTGCTGTCTTTTGCCACCCGGCGGAGGCGGGAAAACCGTGTCCGTTAGATGCCGTGAACTGGGGAAGTCGAAAGCTGTGAGTGGCGGTCATCCGAGTAGGTTACGAAGACCTTCTCCCTGAGATTTCCTTCTTCAATAGTGTTCATTTTTTTACAGAAAGGTACTTGATAATACAGTAACGTTACTGTATTATATAGGCGCCTTGCAATACCAAAAGGAGAACACAAATGAAACCAGCGGAAAAACTGTTACAGATCGGTGAGGTAGCCAAACGATCAGGGACAACGATCCGGACCGTCAGATACTACCTGGAGGAAGGATTCATCGAAGCCGGCAACCGCAGTCCGGGGGGGTTCTATCTCTTCAATGCGGATGTCGTCGAAAAGGTCCTCTTTATTCAGAAACTCAAAAAACTGGGCCTGCCGCTCAAAGAAATAAAATCGCTCTACAGCATCCGCCGGGAACAAAAGACCGGCGCCCAGGCCTGCTTGCTGGTCCGGGGAAAACTTCAAAGAGGACGAGAACGGACGACGGCAAAGATTGTGGACTACAGGAATCTTCTGAAAGAACTGGATGAAGCGATCGAACTTGTTTCCGAATGTGAAGGATGCCGGAAACGTCCGGCCAAAGAGAATTGTCTTGCCTGCGAAGTGGTCAAGAAAAGGGACCATATCCCTTTGCCCTTCGGAGCGATTCTATAGAAGAGTGATTTCATCGACGGACTCGAATCTGTCGGGGCTTCGAGTTATCCGGATATTGCCGGCAACACAAAGATCAATCTTTCCATATGATGCAAAGGCGGTCCCCGATATGGACATCAAGGCAATTGCACGATTCATAAAACACCGTGTCATCACTGACCCGCGGTGTGAACCCCGTGTTGCCCCGGAATTGGATCTGGAGGCGCCCCTGATGGTGCCGAAGGCGGTTGTGGTCCGCGCGCTTCTCGACCGGATGATGCCGGGCCGGGAGATCATTCTCAGAAGCCGGGACCTCGAGGTCCCATGGGAAATCGAGCATCTCTGCAACCGGCTGGGCCATGAACTCGTGAAGGTTGAAAGAGAGGGGGCTACCTGCTGGTTTACGCTGAGAGCAAGAGAAACGGAATGCCGGCTTGCCTTTCAGGACCCCTTCGGCCTGGAGCTGACCCCGCAGGTCCCCGTCACGACAATCGACGTTCCCCGCAGGAACAAATTGAAGGGGCCGGGAAGAGGGATATCATCCGCAAGCGGAGCCGGGTGACGGGGATCCCTTATTTGGGCTCAGGCCCCTTCAGCCGGACCTCATCGAGGTCCGCCTTCGGGTCGTTGAGGAAGTGAAGATCCTCGGGCCGGAAGGCCCCCTTCTCCGTGATGATGGCCGTGATGTAGCGGGCAGGGGTTACATCAAAGGCGGGGCTTTCGACTTTCACCCCTTCGGGAGCGATTTCGAGCTGGTTGCAGATCCGGGTGACCTCTTCGGGGTCCCGTTCCTCGATGGGAATCCCCTCCCCCGTCGGAATGGAAAAATCGATCGTGGAGGTCGGAGCGGCCACGTAGAACGGGATCCCATGCTCTCCGGCAAGGACGGCGACGGAATAGGTCCCGATCTTGTTGGCCACATCGCCGTTGGCCACGGTCCGGTCCGTCCCGACCACGACCAGGTCGATCCTTCCCTCCTTCATGAAGTGACCGGCCATGTTGTCGGTAATGAGGGTCACGTCCACCCCTTCCTCCATCAGTTCCCAGGCGGTAAGCCGGGCACCCTGGAGGATCGGACGCGTTTCATCGGCAAAGACGCTGACCTTCTTCCCCTGCTCGCGGGCGGCATAGATCACCCCCAGGGCCGTGCCGTAAGCGGCCGTGGCAAGAGAGCCCGCGTTGCAATGCGTCAGGATCGTCGCACCGTCCGGAACGAACTCCGCGCCATATCTCCCCATGGCCCGGTTGACCGCGATGTCCTCCTCACGCATCCGGTCGGCCTCGTCGATGAGCGCCTGTTTCAATTCAGGAACGGAGAGTCCCTCCTGCCCGGCGGCGAATCTCCGCATCCGCTCGATGGCCCAGAACAGGTTGACGGCCGTTGGACGGGCCGAGGCCAGGTGATCGCAGACCGGCTGGAGGCGCCTCAAAAACTCTTCCCGCTCCTCCGTGTCTATACCCTGCGCCCCCAGGGCCACCCCCATGGCCGCCGTTACACCGATGGCGGGCGCTCCCCGGACCACGAGATCCCGGATTGCAGCGGTCACCTCCCGGTAATCGCTATAGTCGATGTAGACCACTTCCCTCGGAAGTTTTGTCTGGTCGATCAGCCGGACCTTTCCGGCCTTCCATTCAACGGTGGGAATCATTCATTTTCTCCGGTCCGGTTGCGGACCCGTATCTAATCACGCAGGGTCGCATCAAATTCATTCTCCAGTTTTTTCACGATACCGTCCCGTACATCGTTGACCTCGCTGTCCGTCAGGGTCCGGTCTTCCGCCTGGAAACGTATGGAGAAAGCGAGACTCTTCCTGCCTTCCGGGATCGGTTTCCCCCGATAGAGGTCAAAGAGCCGGACGTCCCGGATCAGCCCGGGCGCAGATTCCCGGATCGCTTTGTCGATCGATCCGGCCGGAACGGTGTCGGGGAGAACCAGCGCAATATCCCGTTCCACGGCGGGAAAGCGGATTGCAGGACGGTATATAATCTTTCCGGACGCCGCCCGGAAAAGGGCCTCAAGATCGATGTCGAAACAGAGGACCCGCTGCGGCAGTTCAAAACGCTTCATCGCTTCCGGGTGCAATTCGCCGAGGTACCCGAGAGAGGTTTCGCCATTTCGGATCAATGCGCTTTTCCCCGGGTGAAGAAAAGGAACCGTCTCCAGCGCCGTCCATTCCGTGGAAGAGATCCCGAGTCCGCGGAAAAGCCTTTCCAGGACGGATTTGAGGTCGAAGAAATCGACCTCTCTCTCCTGACGGTCCCATCCCGGAAGGACTTCCGCTCCGGCGGCGACTCCGGCAAGGCGTTCTTTTTCCAGCGCCGGGGCATCGGCGCTTTTCTCAAAGGTCCGCCCCACCTCGAAAAGACGCAGGCCGGACCGTGAACGTTTCAGGTTCCGCCGGAGATTGTGAAGCAGGGCGGGAAGCAGGGTTGTCCGCATGACGCTCTGATCCCGGCTGAGGGGGTTTCGAATCTCGATGAACCGCCGCAGGGGGTCATCCGGGGCCAGGCCGAGCCGGTCGAGATCATCGGGGTTATGGAAACTGTAGTGGATGGTTTCGAAGAAACCTTCCGCCGCCAGAGCCCGGCGGATCCGCATCGACAACTGCCGGTTGCGGGTGGTGCCGCCCGGTTCCAGGGTTGCCCTTGTGCGTGTGCTTGGAATGCGGTTGTAACCGTATATTCGGGCGATTTCCTCGATGAGGTCGATTTCACGTTCCAGGTCGACGCGGAAGGGCGGAATAGCAACGTGGAGGGTTTCCCGATCCCCCTCTTCCACAGTCAGCTGAAGACGTTCCAGGATCAGGCGGATCTCCCCTGCGGGAAGAGAAATGCCGAGCAGGTCCCGGACCTTTGCAGCACGGAGAGGAATGACCCCTTCCCGGAAGGGCGCCGGGTAGATGTCGATCCGTCCCTTCGCCACGCGCCCGCCAGCCAGCGCAGCAATAAGGGAGGCGGCGCGGTCCAGAGCGGTAGCCAGACCTTCAATGTCCGTTCCCCGCTCGAAACGGTGGGAAGACTCGGAATGAAGACCCAGCCGTTTCGCCGTCCTCCGGATCGAGGCCGGCTGAAAACAGGCCGCTTCGAGCAGGACCCGCCGCGTTCCGTTTCCGACTTCACTGTTGCCTCCCCCCATGACCCCGGCCACGGCGACCGGTTTCTTACCGTCGCAAATCAGCAGCATCCCCTCGTCGAGGGTACGTTCCACCTCGTCGAGGGTACGGATCTTTTCTCCCTCCCCTGCCCGGCGGACTTCGATCCGGTTCCCCTTAAGCAGATCGAAGTCAAAGGCATGGAGAGGATGACCCAGTTCCATGAGCAGATAGTTCGTGACATCGACGACATTATTGATCGGCCTAAGACCGACGGCACGGAGCCGTTCCTGCATCCAGGGTGGAGAGGGAGCAATCGTCACATTCTCGATGACACGGCAGGCATAACGTGGGCAAAGATCCGGTTCGCGGACATTCACGTCGATCAGGGTCGAAATCTCCGGGCCCTTTTCTTCAACTACGGCTGCGGGCTCTTTCAGGGCGTTCCCCGTCCACGCGGCAATCTCCCGCGCCACGCCGAAATGGCTGAGACAATCGGGGCGGTTCGGGGTCAGGTCGATCTCGAAAACGGTATCGTTCCGTCCCAGAATTTCCGCAGCGGGGGTCCCGGGAACGGCATCCCCCGGAAGGATCATAACCCCCTCCGATGTATCGGAGAGGCCCATCTCCTTTTCGGAGCAGATCATCCCGAAGGATTCCACTCCCCGGATCCCGGCCGGAACGATTTCCATTCCGTTGGGAAGACGGGCGCCCGGAAGGGCCACGACGACCTTGTCACCCTGCCGGTGATTCGCGGCGCCGCAGATGATCTGAACCTCGTCCTTCCCCACATCGACCCGGCAGAGGGTCAGGTGGTCGGAATCGGGATGGGGGTCCTTCCTGAGTATATGTCCGACCACCAGCCGATCGAATCCTTCCGCAAGATCCCGTACCGATTCCACCTCCAGGCCGGCCATGGTCAACCGCCCGGACAGTTCGTCGGGGGACTCGTCAATGGAAATAAATTCTTTCAACCAGTTGAGACTGATCAGCATGGATAACTCTCATCAAGAAGGCGCCGCGGTCCCTTTCAGAATTGCGACAGGAAGTGCGGATCATTTTCGAAAAAACGCCGGATATCATCGATCCGGTAACGGAGCATGGCAATCCGTTCCACCCCCACGCCGAAGGCAAATCCCGAAACCTCCTCCGGGTCGTAGCCGACCCTGAGGAAGACCTCGGGGTCGACCATACCGGCCCCGAGAATCTCCAGCCATCCGGAATGTTTGCAGACGCGGCATCCCTTCCCGTTACAGATCACGCAGGCGATATCGACTTCTGCCGATGGTTCCGTGAAGGGGAAAAAACTCGGCCGGAAACGGATTCCCACATCTTTTCCGAAGAGCCTGTGCAGGAAGATCTCCAGGATCCCCTTGAGGTCACCGAAACGGATACCCCGGTCCACCATCAGCCCTTCCACCTGGTGGAACATGGGGGTATGGGAGACGTCGGCATCACAGCGGTAGACCTTGCCCGGGGCGATGATCCGAACGGGGGGAGGCTGTTTTTTCATGATACGGATCTGAACGGGCGAGGTATGGGTCCGCAGGAGTATGTCCCCGGAGATATAGAAGGTATCCTGCATGTCCCGCGCGGGATGGTCCCTGGGAATGTTCAGGGCTTCGAAATTGTAAAAGTCTTCTTCAATCTCAGGTCCTTCGGCTACCCGGAAACCGAGTCCGGTGAAGACCGATTCGATCTCCCGGAAGGTCCGGGTAATCGGGTGGAGCGTCCCCCGCCGGCGGGGCCGTCCGGGGAGAGTGATGTCGATACGTTCTTCACGGAGCCGCCGCTGCAGTTCCTGATCTTCAATTTCTTCACTTCGCCGGGCAAAAGAACGGTTCAGCCTCTGCTTGACCTCGTTGACCGCTTTCCCGACGACCGGACGTTCAGCGGGGGACAAATCCTTCATCCCGGCAAGAAGTTTCGTCAGTTCGCCCTTCTTGCCAAGGATGCAGACCTTGCAGTCTTGAACCTCGGTTAAGGTCGATGCCTTCCGGATTCGTGCATCCGTTTCCGACTCGATGGCTTTCAGTTTTTCAATCAGTTCAGACATATCACCATCATCAGGATTGGGGTGCAAGACTGCTCTTGGCAATCTCCGCCAATTGCGCAAAATCCTGAGGATGGTGAACCGCCAGTTCCGCCATCATCTTCCGGTTGATCCCAACCTGTGCATTTTTCAGTCCCCGGATCAGGCGGCTGTAAGAAAGTCCCTGTTCCCTAGCCGCGGCATTGATCCGCACGATCCAAAGCGATCGAAAATCCCGCTTCCGGAGTTTCCGCCCGATATAGGCCTCCTGCATCGATCGATCCACCGCTTCAATCGCTGTGCGAAACAGGTTTTTGCGGGCTCCATAAAACCCCTTGGCCTGTTTTAAAATTTTCTTCCTGCGGGTAAGACGTCGATTACCCCCTTTTACTCTCGGCATAACTGCTTCCTCCTGCTACGATCGAACTGTTGTTTACCACAATGTCAGGGAACAAGGACTCACGCGTAGGGAATGAGTATCCGGATCGCTTTAAGATTGGTACTATCGGCCGTCGTAGATTTCCTCAATCCCCGTTTCCGTTTCCGCGATTTCGTTGTCAGGATATGACTCGCATAAGCCTTGTTCCGTTTGATCTTCCCCGATGCGGTTTTCTTGAAACGCTTTGCCGCACCACGGTGTGTCTTGATTTTCGGCATCTCCTTCTACTCCTTTATCTTAAGAATTATGAATCGGCTGCAGGCGGATTCTCCTGCACCGGTTTCTTGTCGGCGGCCGCAGCCGGTTTCTTTTTTCCGGCGCCGGCAGCCGGGCCCGAGGGCGCCAGAATCATTACAACCGTTCGTCCCTCCCGTTTCGGCATCAATTCTATGACGCTGATTTCGGAAAGACGCTTCGCAAAGTCCATCAGCATCTGCTTGCTTCGTTCGGCATACATCATTTCCCGGCCACGAAAACGAACGGTAATCTTGGCCTTGTTCCCATCCTTGAGAAATCGCTCGGCATGCTGTAACTTGAAGGCGAAATCATGCTCCTCCGTGTTGGGTCTCAGCTTGACCTCCTTGACATGGATAATTTGCTGCTTCTTCCGTGCGAGGTTCGCCTTCTTGCTCTTCTGGTACTGAAACTTTCCGTAATCCATAATACGGCAGACCGGCGGCTTTGCTGTGGCCGCAACTTCTACAAGATCCAGTCCTTGGTCCTCGGCAATCCGGAGGGCCTCCTGCGTCGCAAGAATTCCAAGTTGTGACCCGTCTTCATCCACGACCCGGACCTCCGGAATACGGATCTCATGATTGATCCGTTCCTTTCGTTCCTGTCTGCCCTTGGGGCTTCTTCGTTTTATAGAACCACCTCCCATTCGATTGCGCCGGGATTACACTCCCGGCGGATTGTCATCTGCCGCCTTCAGTTGTCCCGCTCCCGTCCCGTTTTTCCTCGATTTCAGAGCGGATCATCCGCAGGGTTTCTTCAACACTGCAATCCCCGAGATCTCCACGGTCCCGTGAACGAAGGGAAAGGCGGGACGACTCCACCTCCCGGTCGCCGATAATGATCATGTAGGGAACCTTCTGCATTTGTGCTTCCCGAATCTTGTACCCCATCTTTTCCTTCCGGTCGTCCAACACCGTCCGAATCCCGGCGACATCGAATTGTTCCTTCACCTTTCCGGCGTAAGAAAGCTGGGCATCCGTAATATTGATAATAACCGCCTGCGTCGGGGCCAGCCAGGTGGGGAATTTCCCGGCATGATGTTCAATGAGAACCGCCATGAACCGTTCCAGGGAACCGAGGATGACCCGGTGGAGCATGACCGGCCGGTGTTCGGCACCGTCGGAACCGACATAGGTAAGCTGAAAACGTTCCGGCAGGGTAAAATCGCATTGAATGGTCGCACACTGCCAACTCCGCCCGATCGCATCCCGGATTTTGACATCTATCTTCGGTCCGTAAAAAGCGCCGTCTCCTTCATTGATCTCATAGGAAAGGTGATGGGTTGCAAGGGCATCCTGCAGCGCCTTCGTCGCCCGTTCCCAATCCTCATCGGAGCCGATCGACTTTTCAGGTCGGGTGCTGATCTCCAGGGAATAGGCGAAACCAAAGACCTTCATCACATCTTTGATAAAGTCGATGACTCCGATGATCTCGCCGGTCAACTGCTCCGGCAGACAAAAGATATGGGCGTCGTCCTGGGTAAATCCCCGGACCCGGAGAAGACCGTGGAGAACACCGGTCTTTTCATGGCGGTGTACCGTGCCTAATTCAAAGAACCGGATCGGAAGGTCCCGGTAGCTGCGGGTCTTCGACTTGAAGATCATCATATGAGCCGGACAGTTCATCGGCTTGATGCCGTATTCCTTCCCTTCGATCTCGGTAAAATACATATTTTCTTTATAATAGTCGTAATGACCGGAGATCCGCCAGGTATCACTCTTCAAGATCTGCGGACCGATGACCGGCTGATACCCCCGCTTGAGATGTTCCTGCTTTTCAAAATCTTCCAGAATCCAGCGGAGCATCGCTCCTTTGGGGTGATAGAGGATCAGGCCGCCGCCGACGGTCTCGTTAATCTCGAAGAGTTCCAGTTGACGACCCAATTTCCGGTGATCCCGTTTTTTGGCCTCCTCCAGCATTTGGAGATATTGCTTGAGATCTTCCTTCCGGGCAAAGGCCGTTCCGTAGATCCGCTGAAGCATCGCATTCTTCTCGTCCCCCCGCCAATAGGCTCCGGCAACACTGAGGAGCTTGAAATGACGCAACAGGGAGGTCCGGGGAAGGTGCGGCCCGCGGCAGAGATCAACATAATCCCCCTGCGTATAGAGAGAGACCGTCGGTTCATCGGTCAGATCGTTAATCAGCTCCACCTTGTAATCTTCATGACGTTCCGCGAAGAAGGCCAGGGCCTCCTCCCGGCTCATTTGACTCCGGACAATGGGGAGATTCCGCTTGATGATCTCACGCATCCGTTTGGTGATCTTCTCCAGGTCCTCCGGTGTGAAGGGACGTTCCGTATCGAAATCGTAATAGAACCCTTTTTCAATGGTCGGTCCGATGGCCACCCGGGTGCCGGGAAAGAGTTCCTGGACTGCCTGAGCCATGATGTGCGCCGCCGTATGACGGAGAATATCCTCCCCCTCTTCGGACTCCGGAAGGATCCCCGCCAGTTCGGCAGATTCATTCACAGGAAAAGCCAGATCCACGGCCTTCCCGTTCAATCTGGCACCAATAAAACGTTTTTGATCGTCCGGCATCAGGACCGAGAAAACCGAAGCAATGTTCGCCCCCGCATCAAATTCACCGGCAGGACCATCTGTAACCCGTATTTTGATCTTTTCCACACCCATAAAAAACTCACCCAAAAACGGTTTTCCGTACCGCCATCAAGGATGTTCAAAAACAAAAAGGGCATCACATCCATGAAAAGTGTTGTGATGCCCCCACAAACAACTCTGATTATTCCACAAATGTTCCCCAGCTATTCGATAATAAGGATGGTAGGCGGTACTGGAGTTGAACCAGCGACCTCCACGATGTCAACGTGGCGCTCTAACCAACTGAGCTAACCGCCTTTACCGGACAAATTCCGTATAAATCTAATGGATTCGGGCGGTTCATGTCAAGACAAAAATGAGGCAATGGAAAAGCTCCATTGCCTCATTCGGCCTGATTCACAGCATTGCAACCCTCCGAAATCTCCCGAGGCTTCAATTCCGGTCCCAATCTGTTCAATCTTTTCATTCCGTCTCTTTCAGAGAGCGGACCGGAGACCTTTACCCGGGGTGAACTTCGGCACCTTTTTGGCCTTGATCTTGATCGTTTCACCGGTCTTGGGGTTCCGGCCGGTCCGGGCCTTCCGTTTGACAACGGAGAAGCTTCCGAAACCGACCAGGGTGACCTTGTTGCCTTTCTTGAGGGTCTTGGTGACACTTTTGATCATCGAGTCCAGGGCCTTGGCGGCAGAGGCCTTACTGATCTTTGCATCTGAAGCCATCGTTTCGATCAACTCTGCTTTCGTCATCAAACGTCCTCCTCTGAAAGATGTTTATGTTGTGGGAAATGGTTGACTGACTTGTGTAGACAAAAACCAAAATAGCAACGGATTCCGGACTTGTCAAGGAGAAAAGTGCCTTCAAGCCTTTATTTTTCAGGTCCCGGACGTTTTTTTATTTCGGGATCGACCGGAATGATTTGGGGTCGATATGGTATTCCCGGATTTTTTTCCGCAGGGTATTTCGATTAATCCCGAGAAGGTAAGCGGCTTTAATCTGGTTCCCGCCGACCTCTTTCATGACCATCTCAATCAGGGGGGCCTCAATTCGATCAAGAAGAAGTTTCCGGATATCCCGGGCACCCGCCAGGACCATTCGCTGCACGAATTCAGCGAGATTGTTGCGCAGGAGGAGGTCGAAATTGTTTTTCCCGGCTTTCTCCGTTGTGGTGCCATCCTGAAGGATCGTGCAGATATATTCCGATGTCAGGTTCGGGCCCCGTGACATCACAACCGCCCGTTTAACAAGGTTTTCCAGTTCCCGGACATTTCCCGGCCAGAAGTATTGCAACAGGCAGTCAAGCGTGGCCTCCGTATAACCGGTGACCTCCGTACCGAGTTCATGGCGGGACTTCTCCAGGAAAAACTTCAGAAGCAGCGGAATATCCTCTTTTCGCTCCCGGAGCGGCGGAATCCGGATCGGTACGACATTGAGGCGGAAAAAAAGATCGTCCCGGAAACGACCCTCCCGGACCTCCTTCTGAAGATCACTATTGGTCGCAGCAAGGATACGCACATCCACGGGGATCGGTCCCGTTCCGCCGACCCGCTCAACCTCCCTTTCCTGGAGTACGCGAAGCAACTTGGTCTGGAGGTTCATTTTCAGATCGCCCACCTCATCGAGGAAAAGCGTTCCCCCATTCGCCTGTTCGAATTTCCCGATCTTCCGGGCCGTCGCCCCGGTGAAAGCTCCCTTTTCATGGCCGAAGAGTTCCGACTCCATCAGGTCATCCGGAATCGCCGCCAGGTTGACGGCCACAAAGGGTTTTCCGAAGCGCCGACTATGATAATGGATCGCCCGGGCCAGCACCTCTTTGCCGGTTCCGCTCTCCCCGGTCAGCAGGACCGTCACATCCCGAGCAGCGACCCGGCCGATCGTCTTGAAGATCTCCTGCATGACCGAACTCTCACCGACGACGGTATCGGCTTCAAACTTCTCGAGGATCTCTCCCTTCAGGGTCTTCACCTCCTCGTTCAGCGCAAGGATCCGGAAGGCCTTGGCAACGAGAACCTTGAGCTCCTCCATATCGAACGGTTTGGTAAGATAGTCGAAGGCCCCCCACTTCATTGCATCAACGGCATTATTCATCGTGGCCTGTGCCGTCATTATGATCACCAGTACGGGATTTCCGTTCTCCTGCAGTTTCTTCAGGAATTCCAGACCGCTCATGCCGGGCATCCGGATATCGAGAATCAGCAGAGGCCAGGATTCCTCGTTCAGCCGCGACATTGCTGCTTCGGCGGAATCAAGTGTCAGTACCTGGTACTGCTCCTTTTCGAGAGCTTTGCTGATCACCCAACGCATGCTCTCATCGTCATCCACGACCATGACTTTTTTGCCGACCATAATTCCCTCAAAGATTTTTCCGTTGACGAATCACAACTCCGTGGCGGCAGCCACCGGCAAAGATGTACGAACACAGGTTCCCTCATCGGGCCGGCTGACGACATCGATCTTCCCGCCATGTTCCTCGATCATCCGGTGACACAGCGCTAACCCCAGGCCCACGCCGTCCGGTTTCCCGGTATAAAAAGGTAAGAAGATCTTCTTCAGATTTTCCGCAGGAATCCCGCAGCCCCGGTCTTTCACTTCCACGGAAATCATTCGGCGTTTGACGGAATCACCCCGACGAACCTGGTAGCCGGGCAGAATCCGGGTAGTCAACGTTAATTCCCCCGCACCGCCCATTGCATCGATCCCGTTCCGGCAAAAGTTGAGAAAGACCTGGGTCAACGGGTCGGGATCACCCACTATTTCCGGCAGGCTCGGGTCGTATTCCCGAACGATGGAGATCGATCTCCCTCCATACTCCATCTTCACCAGTTCCGCCACATGGTCCAGTACCTGATGGACATTCATGGCCCTAAGATGAAGCGGCGCCGGTCTTGAAAAATCGAGCAGTCCTTCCACGATCTTGTTCAACCGGTCGACCTCCCGGATCATGACATCCGTGTATTCGATACAGGAGGATTCCGACGATAGTTCCTCCCGGAGCAGTTGTGCGGCCCCGCGGATTCCCCCGAGGGGGTTTTTGATCTCATGGGCCATGCCGGCAGCGAGAACCCCGAGGGAGGCAAGACGCTCCCCCTGACGGACCCGCTCCTCCAGGGATTTCATCCGGGTCAGGTCCCGAAAGACGATCACGACCCCCGAAGGGTTTCCATCCCGGTCCAGCAGGGGGGAAGTGGTCAGACCGAGAGAGCGATGTTCTCTCCGGAAGGTCTTGAAGGAAAAGCTGGAATCGGTATGGCCCCTCCCCGTGGTCAGGGTCTTTTCGACAAGGTGATGGAGTTTCTTCTCTCCGGCGAAAACATCCGTCATCGTCCGATCCTGTACGTTCTGCGCCTTGAGGCCGGTCATCTGTTCGGCGGAGGCGCTGAAGATCATGATCCGTAATGCAGCGTCCACCACAACAATCCCGTCCACCAATCCCGCCAGGATATTATGGTAATAATCCCGGACCTCCTCCAGAGAAGGAGGGGCTTTCTCTCCGTCGGGCACACTCATGGATTCACGTTCCGATTTCATAGGCCAAGCCCGCCGCCTTCGGGGAAGGCCCCTTTTGCAGGAAAAAGGATTCCATCTCACAGAGGAAATCCTCGCAGGTCAGCACATGGTTAATCCGGTCCCGGAAAGCCGTAGATGCCGGCAGCCCCCGGGAATACCAGGAAGCGAATTTCCGCATCCTGAAAACGGCACGGGTTTTGCCGGAAAGCTCAACTTCACAAATGAGCTGATCCCGCAGAACGGAATAAATTTCCCGGGGCGACGGACGGGAAGGAATTTCACCGGTCAGCAGATAGGTACGGATCCGCTCGAAAATCCACGGGTCGCCCAATGCCGCACGGCCGATCATCATCCCGTCGCAACCGGTCCGACGGAGCATGTCGGCGGCATCCCCAGGCGTCCGGATATCTCCGTTTCCGATGACCGGGATCTTCACGGTCTCCTTGACCTTCCGGATCTCTTCCCACTCCGACCGGCCGCCGAACCCCTGGGTCTTCGTGCGGGGATGGAGGATCACGGCAGCGGCCCCCTCGCCCTCCGCCATTCGGGCCACCTCCGCTGCACAGAGGCTCTCATGATCCCAACCGGAACGAAACTTCACAGTCACCGGCAGCGGTGTTGCACGAACCACACTCCGCACGATACGGGCGGCGTGGTCGAGGTTCCGGAGCAGCGCAGCCCCGGAACCGGAGCGGACCACCTTCTTTACGGGACATCCCATATTGATATCGATCAGATCCGGATCTCTTTCCGTCAAGAGTGCCGCGGCCTTTTCCATCTCCTCCGGTTCGGCACCGAAGAGCTGGGCGGAGATCGGACGGGGATCGAGAGGATGGGGCATGTAAGGTTCACAAACCTTCGGATTGCGGGAGAGCGCCGCCGCCGAAATCATCTCGGTACAGACCAGGTCGGCGCCGAGACGGCGGGTAATCCTGCGAAAAGGGGAACCGGTCACACCGGCCATCGGCGCCATCACCAGTCCCATTCCAAGTTCAAGGGAACCGATTTTCATGATGACGAGTCCTCTTCTTTCTTCTCCCTGTCTCTGTTCGCACGAGAGAAATGGTGTCCCAGGCGAAGCGCCGCCGAAGCATTGAGGGAGAGATCGTCCACGATGCCCCGTGCATGATAGCGGGAAGCAACGGCGGCAATCATGGCGGCATTGTCCGTACAAAGGATGGAAGACGGCAGGGAACAGACAGCCCCTTCCTTTTCAGCGGCCTGGGCCAGCCGTCTTCTCAGCATCCCGTTGGCGGCAACCCCCCCCCCCAGCGTGACACGCGCCAACCCTTCCCGGTGCAGTGCCGTCATCGTCTTTGTGATCAGGACTTCCATGACGGCCTCCTGAAAGGAGGCGGCAACATCACTCAAATGTTCCCGCAACCCCTCTGCCCCCTCCCCTTCCGGACCCCAGCCATTCCGTAACAGAAAATTCAGGACGGCCGTTTTCAGCCCGCTGAAACTGAAATCGAGAGAGTCGTTCTTCAGCATGGAGCGGGGGAATCGTACAAAACAGGGATTTCCCTGATGCGCCAATCGATCGATGACGGGTCCGCCGGGATATCCCAATCCCATCATCTTGGCAACCTTGTCGTAGGCCTCCCCGACGGCGTCGTCCCGGGTTTTTCCCAGCACCCGGTACTCTCCGAAAGCCCGCACATGGATCAACGCCGTATGCCCGCCGGAGACCACGAGACAGAGGTAGGGGGTGGGGACTTCCCGCTCCAGGGTGACGGCATGGATATGCCCCTCGATATGATGGACCCCGACGAAGGGGATGCCTCCGGCAAAAGCCAGGGCCTTGGCGTAAGAGAGCCCGACCAGCAAGGCGCCGATCAGACCGGGTCCGCAGGTTGCACCGATCAGGTCAATCTGCTGGAGGGAGACCCCGGCGTCCATGAGCGCCGCATCCACGACCTGGGTCACCTGTTCCACATGATGCCGGGATGCAAGTTCCGGAACCACCCCGCCATACTTACTGTGTATCTCCACCTGCGAGGAGATAATATTGGAACGGATCTCCCGGCCGTCTTCCACGACCGAGGCCGAGGTCTCATCACAGGAGGTTTCAATCCCTAAACAAAGCATGCTATAACCTAACGGATTACGACCGATCAAGCAACTCCGAAACGGGTACAATCCTGATTCCCGCGGCACGAAATCGTCCCAGTGCATCCCGGAGTGCCTCCAGGGTAACGGCATGGGGGTGGCAGATGGCAATCGCAAAGCCCTTTTCCTGTGCCCGTTCAATCAAACGCCCAATCTGTTTTTCCACAGCATCAGGATGGATCACATCATCGAGAAATATATCCCGCCGGGCCGCAGGAACTCCCAACCGCCTCGCCTCCTCATACGCAACGGAACGGCTTGTCGTCAGACTGTCCACAAAGAAGAGGTCCCGTTTTTTGATTTCCTCCAGGACCACCGCCATCCGGTCCCGATCCTGCGTAAACCGCGATCCCATATGGTTGTTCACACCGGCGATCCGGGGATAAAGATCGAGTAATCGCCGGACCCGCTCCCGGATCTCCTTTTCCCCCATCTTCACCAGGAGAGCGTCCGACCCGGGCCGGTGTTCTAAAGAATCGATCGGCTCCATCGGCAGATGAAGCATCAATTCCCGGTGGTGATCAACAATCTCCCGAACGGCGTCTTTCGAATGGCGCAAGTCCGGCAAAACGGAAAAAGTGATCGCAACATTCAGAGCGATCAGGCTGTTGAGCGGAGCAAGGCCTGCGCCGATGTCGTCCACAATAATGGCCACGCGCGGCCCCGAAGGTTTTTCCCCGGCACCTGCCGCCGGAACAAGAGAAACGAGAACGACGCTCCGTACAATCGTACTCCCCACATACAGACTCAGGATCGTCCGCTCTTTTTTCCCCGCAAGCTCATGACGTGTCCGGAGAAAAACACCGGGGAATTGACGGACATACCGATTCAGTTTCATCTCAAACAGGGAAAGCGTCTCCCTCCGGGAAAGATCCACTTCCACCCGTTTGGAGATAAATGTGCCCTTCGGACCCTTCCTGCGTGTTCTGTGTACCCGGATATTTCTCCGGGCGACATGGGCATCTTTCAGTAACCCGTCCAGATACCGGTCGAATCGTTTCAGCACGAGATCGTATTCCACCGATGAGATTTTCCTCTCGGCATGTTTTTTGCCGGCCCCGACCCATTCGGAAAAACGTTCGCGGTGAACTTCAAAATAGAGAAGAATCGAGACAGCGGCGGCCAGAAAGAAGAGTACGGAACCGATCGTGAACCAGAGAGAACGATTGTTTTTCCGCCCCATTTTTCGGGACCGCCGTTTTTTATTTTTTTTCATTCATCAATCCTTGATGGTGTCGTAAAAAGTCACGAAGCCCTTCGACCCTTCGGCCGGCTCAGGACAGGCGTACTCAGGGCGAACGGTGTAAGTGATTGATATTCCGTTCGTGTGGTTCGACCATGCTCGGAAGCTTGTCGAACCATGAACGGAATCCGGAAAACGACTTTTTACGACTTCATCAATCCTTAACGATGGGGACTCCCGGAACGCCTCAAAAGCCAGTCCCGGACCATCCGGACCTCTTCGACACGAAAAAGGAGACACATCACCGTATAGCCGCCGCCCCCCAAAAGGATCCCCCAGCCCAGCCTATAAAATTTTTCCAGCGTATGTCCATGAAGTTTCCAGAGAGCCGTTCCCGCCCCGTAGTACGCACAAAATCCGAGGATCGCCGAAGCGGGAAGAATTTTCAGCAGAAGACGGAGAAAGGCCGTCCCCCCGAGGGGACCGACCCGTTTTCTGAGAATCCAGACCAACAGGGAAACGTTCAGCATGGAGGAGAGAGAATTGGCCAGGGCCAGTCCCCCATGCTTCAGAGGCCCCATGAGAACCAGGCTCAGCACGACGTTGGCCAGAACGGCCGTGGCGCCGATCTTCATCGGCGTCCAGGTATCCTGCAGAGCATAATAAACCTGAGCGACCACGCGTACTTCCGCAAAGGCCCACAGCCCCAGGGAATAATAGAGAAGGGCCTGCGCCGTGGCAACGGTCGCGGAATAGCTGAAATTTCCCCGCTGGAAGAGTGCACTGACGATGGGAACGCTCAATACGGACAGCCCCACCAGGGAAGGAAGCATGAGAAAAATGACTAATCGCATGGTCCGGCCAAGGGTCTCCACCATCCCCGGGAGATTCTTTTCGGCGGCGTGCTGTGACAGCGTGGGCAACATCGCCGTGGCGGCGGAGATACCAAAGACTCCCAGAGGAAACTGCACCAGCCGATCGGCAAAAAAGAGAAAGGAAATACTCCCCGTGGGGAGGAAGGAGGCCAGAATATTTCCGATGAAGATGTTGATCTGGAGTACGCTCTGGCCGATGATACCGGGGACCATCAGACGGACGACACGCTGAAACCCAGGATGACGCGGCTGAAACCGGAATCGAAAACGGAAGCCTCTTTTCCATAAAAAGGGAACCTGCACGAGAAGCTGAAAGATCCCTCCCAACAGGATGCCGATGGAAAGACTCAGGATCGGCACGGACAGATGGGGCGATAGAAACAGGGCACAGAGAATCATCATAATGTTCAGAATGGCCGGGGCCAGGGCGGGGGCGCCGAAGTGTTTCAGGGAATTCAAGACCCCCATCACCGCTGCGGAGATCCCGATAAAGACGGCAAAAGGGAAAGTGACCCGCGTCAGCAAAACGGCCAGTGCAAACTGTTCAGGATTGTCGGAGAACCCGGGGGCCAGGCCCCGCACGACCCAGGGAGCAAAGAAGATCCCGAGAAGAGTCAATAACGTTACCAGCGCTGAAATGGAAGTCATGACCACGTTGGCCAGTTCCCATGCTTCGCTTTTGGACCGGCGGGTCAGATATTCCGAGAAAACCGGGACCAGGGACGCGTTCAAGGTCCCTTCTCCGAAGAGTCTGCGCAGGTAGTTGGGAATCCGGCTGGCGACGATAAAGGCATCCGTGGCCAAACCGGCGCCGAAGAGATTGGCCACGATGACATCTCTCAGATATCCCAAAATCCGGCTCAGGAAGGTGGCACTGCCGATGATACCGGCAGCCTTCGCAATCTCCTGATTCTTGCCCATGTTTCCTCTGTTTCAGATCAATGCGGAACGGCTTTGAAGGATCCCTTCCGCGCAGCCCGGAAGGCGGACCTCAACAAATTCAGGACGGGAAAATTGCCGGGTAATATAGCATACCCCCTGAATATGGACAATCGCAAAAGACCGTACCTCTATAATCTTTTGAAAGGACTTCGGAAATTCCCGAGGCATGGCGAGTTTGATCCCGACAGAAAATGGAGATCAGGCCTCGACCTTTTCGGCTGTGTCTTCTTTTTCGGCGGCGGGGATCTTTTCTTCGATGACCTCTTTGCCGTCAAAACCGATCCGCGTCGCTTCATCGTTCACGACGGTTTCGATAAAGACCGGGCGCCGCCAGATGGTCTGGATGTTCTTGAGGGTATCCCGGGCGTAATCCTGCTTGAGACCGATTCCTTCGTACTGGTGTTTGAGGAGCAATTCACCCCGGTTCCTGTAGTTCCCGTCGATAACCGTGATGAGGGGCTGTCCGAAGTTGGTCAGTCCGAAAAGGAGTTGGGCCTTGATCTTCCGATAGTCCCGATCGGCAATCTCATACATTCCCGTTTGACGATTGAACTTGTAGGTGAAAAGCTTGTGCTTGTCGCAGAATTCCTGGGTCAGGAAGGTATCAATAAAGGTAATGTCGTTATGGATCTTCCGGACTTCGAAGATCTTTTCCCTGCCGAGTCCGAGTTGCTTATCCCAGGCCTTTTTCTCGGCGACATTTTCACATTCTTCGAATTCCTTCCCGAACCGTCCCCTGTTCCAGCGGTCTTCGATATCCCGGAAGAGTTCGATCCCCACCTTGTACGGGTTGATTACGCCGGGCCGGGTCCCCATCGTCCCGGAATGATGGTCGGCGTAGTCGATCAGTTCGGAGTCCTGAAGGATCTTCTGCGTCATGATCGTCGAGTGCCAGTAGCTGGCCCACCCTTCGTTCATGATCTTGGTCTGCCCCTGGGGCGCGAAGTAGTAACTCTCTTCCCGAATGATCGAGAGGATATCCCGCTCCCAGTTCTCCAGGGGTGAATATTCGATCAGAAATTGCAGGACATCTTTCTGCGGCGATTCGGGGAAGGCCTTCTTTCTCTCCATCGACTCCCGGGCCTTCTCCAACTGCGCTTCGATATATTCCCGGGGATTGATGAAATCGTTCATGTACTCTTTGCTTTTAAACTTTCGGGTGCTGGGAGCTTGATTCTCTTCTTCGTCAAGCGTACGGCCGGTCGGCTTTTTCCTGCGCTGAACAAAAGGAGCATGATAGTCGATCAGGTGTTCCAGTGAGAGGCAGGCGTCAAGAAAGGTTTCCACCTTCTCCATTCCGTACTTCTCCATGTGGCGCCGGACCCGGACCCCGTGATTTGCCATTTCATCGAGCATCTTTCGGTTCGTTTTTGAAAACCAGTCGTTATTCTTGAAAAAATCGACGTGACCGTAAACATGGGCCATGACGATCTTCTGGTCCACCAGGTTATTGACGTTCAGCAGATAGGCATGGGCGGGATCATTGTTGATGACCATTTCATAGATCTTCTGCAGTCCGTAGGCATAACCCTTGCTCAGCCGGTCGTATTCCATTCCGAACCGCCAGTGGGGATAGCGGGTCGGGAACCCGCCGTAGGCCGCGACCTGGTTGATGCCCGCAAAATCAAGCAAGTGGAAGAATACCTCGTAAAAATCAAGACCGTACCCCAGGGCAACGTCCCGGATCCGCATCTTGATTTCGGCCATTTCCGGTGGAAGCAGCATCAGCGCCCCTTTCCCAGGAAGTCCTTGATCGATTGCAGAATGTCATCCCGGCTGTTGATTTCGGAGGCGACCATCTTCTCCTCGTCGGAGAGGTGCTGCCGCAGGTCCTTGATGAACTGTCCACTGCCGTAATGGCTCTTGACCTGGCCGTAGGAGAACTGGTTGCTCACGGGAAGGAGTTCATCTTTCAGAAGCTTCAGGCACCGCGCCGTGTCGCCCCCGCTCCAGTTGTCGCCGTCGGAAAAATGGAAGGGGTAGATATTCCACTCATCCGGGTTGTATTCCTGTTTCAGGATCTTCCGGCAGAGTTCGTAGGCCGAGGAGATCACCGTCCCGCCGCTTTCCTTTGTCCGGTAAAAGGTCTCCGAATCGACCTCCCGGGCGGTGGCGTCGTGAACGATGTAACGGATCTGCAATCCTTCGTACTGCGAGTGAAGCCAGGTCTCGATCCAGAAACTTTCGATCCGGACCAGTTCCTTCTGCTCCTCCCCCATGGAGCCGGAGACATCCATCATGTAGAGGATGACGGCAGAGCTTTCCGGTTTCACCTGTTCTTTCCAGGATCGGTACCGCCTGTCTTCCCGGATGGGGATGAGGATCGGGCGGTCGGGATTGTAGGTTCCGGAGATAATCTGCCGTTTCAGGGCTTCTCGATAGGTCCGTTTGAAGTGGCGGAGCGATTCCGGCCCCACCCGGCGGATGCCGGTGTAGCGACCTTTGCGGGAAATGATGTTCTTCCTGCCCTTCGGTTCGATCCGGGGCAGTTCCAGCTCTTCCCCCAGGATCTCCGCTAATTCTTCGATGCTGATTTCCGCTTCGAGGAGGTGTTCACCCGGCTGGTCCCCGGCCTGTCCCGTCCCCTCTCCCGGATCCCCCTGCCCGATCGGCGTGCCCGGCTCTCCCTCCCCCTGCCCGACACCGCCGACCTCTTCGTGACCGTACTTGAAATGGGGAAGATCGATCTGGGGCACGGGGATGCTCACAAGGTCCTTCCCCTTCCGCCCGATCATCTCGGAATGGCTGATATACTTTTTGAGATTTTTCCGGATCGTCCCCTTCACGATCTGACGGAAACGGCTGTAATCCTTTTCAATCCTCGCGGCCATGGGTATCCCTCTTCCATCTCAGAAGTGATCCCGGCAATGGCGTTAACTCTTCACATCGCCCCGGGCAAAGATACTCGCCACAAAATGCAGGACATCGCCGGCGCAGATATCGCAGTAACCGTAGTTCCGGATCAGGCGGCTTTTGACCACATCGATCTTCTCCTGCGTCTTGTCGTCCACCACCGCCGAGGAGACGAGACTGGTCAGCTTGATGCTGTCCTTCTGATCCTCAAAGAGCTTCAGTTCCAGCGCCTTCTGAAGCCGTTCGTTGGTTTTGTAGTCGAACTTCTTCCCATCCACGGCGAGGGCGCCGATGTAATTCATGATCTCACTTCGGAAGTCATCTTTGCGGCTGTCCGGGATATCGATCTTCTCTTCGATGGAGCGCATCATCCGCTCATCCGGTTCCTCATCTTCACCGGTATATTTGTTCCGGACCTTTTCCTTCTGGGTATAGGCCTTGACGTTATCAATGTAGTTCGCACAGAGCTTGGCGATCGACTCCTCGTCGGCCGAGATGGCCCGCTGCACATCGTTCTTGACGACATTCTCATATTCCTCCCGGACCACGGCGAGGAGTTCCTTGTACCGTTTCCGCATCTCATCCGAACTGATCAGGGAATGATGGGCCACCCCTCCCTCCAGTTCTTTCAGCACCATGAAGGGATTGATGCACCCTTCATGTTTGTCGCTCACAAGGGCATTGGAGATCTTGTCCTGAATATAACGGGGGGAGATCCCTTCCATCCCTTCCTTCTTCCCTTCCCGGCGAAGTTCGAGAACGTTGTCCTCGGTGAAACCGGGGAGCGACTGCCCGTTGTAGAGTTTCAGTTTCTGCATCAGGGTGAGCTGCGCCTTTTTCGGTTCCTCGAGGCGGGTCAGGATCGCCCACATGGCCGCCGTCTGGATCGTATGGGGAGCGATATGGATATGGGGGATCTTTTCGGAATTGAAATCCTTTTCGTAGATCTTGATCTCGTCGTCGAGCCGGGTAATGTAGGGAATGTCGATCTTGACCGTCCGGTCCCGGAGGGCCTCCATGAACTCATTGTTCTGGAGTTTGCGGTATTCCGGCGCGTTCGTATGACCGATAATCACCTCGTCGATATCGGTCTGGGGAAACTTCTTCGGTTTGATCTTGTGTTCCTGCGACGCCCCCAACAGGTCATAGAGAAATGCGACATCAAGTTTGAGGACTTCAATAAACTCGACCAGTCCCCGGTTGGCCACGTTGAACTCCCCGTCGAAATTGAAGGCACGGGGATCCGAATCGGAACCGTACTCGGCAATCTTCCGGTAATTGATATCTCCAGTCAACTCCGTAGAATCCTGATTCTTCTCATCCTTGGGCTGAAAAGTTCCGATCCCGACCCGGTCCTTTTCGGAAAGAATGACCCGACGGACCCGTATGTGGTTCAACACCTGTGTCCAGTCGCCCCGGTAGCGGGAGATCAGTTCCTTGTACATCTGACGGCAGCAGGGACACAGTTCTCCTTCAATATGAACCCGCTCTTCCGGAGGCCGCCCTGCATTAAGTTCTTCGAGAACCTTCGCCCGCCAGTCCAGGGGAATCAGGTGGAGCGGCTCCTCATGCATGGGACAGATCATCTCGTCGCTGAGACGATTATGGCTGTCCCCTCCGTCTTTCCCGGCAGAGGTCCAGGCAATCGTGTACAAGGCCCCCGCATCGGTCCGGGAATAAACCTCCAGCCCCCGCTTCATCAGGCGGACGATGGTGCTTTTCGCACACCCGACCGGCCCATGGAGCAGCAAGACCCGTTTTTCCGTCCCATACCGACGGGCGGCGGACTTAAAGACATTCACCATCCGCATCAAGGGCCGTTCCAGACCGAAGACAGCGTCCCGCCCATCGGCCGTAGGATCATCAAAAAACTTGTACCGGACAAGATGTTGTTTGTTGTCCTCGAACGCCTCCGTACCGTAACTGAGGATCATATCATAGATCCTCTCGAAAGCGCTTCGAGTCACCCTGGGATCTTCCTTTACAATATTGAGGTAGTCTTCGAATGAACCTTGCCAGTGGAGAGTCTGGAAATTGTCCGTGTTCTGGAGTTCCTGGATATGGTGGATGATACTGTTTTCGCTCATGATCACTCCTCCCCTGATGGGTCCTCTTCAGTTGCAGAGTCAAGATCAGAACTGTATTGTATTTGAACATCTTCAATGTATCATACGAAACATTCAAAGTCAATTTAACCATCAGGAAATATTGACGTTTTTGCATATCCGGAAAGACCTTTTCCCTTGATTTTTAATCAGAGTGCCGTTATCTTGGTTTCTTCTTACTACCGCAGGAGATACGGACCGGAAAAGATCGACAGAAAAGGGAAAAGAGGAAACGGAAGAATGATTTTAAAAAGCCTGGTCGTCGGTCCCCTCGAAGTCAACTGTTACATCCTCGCTCCGGAATCCGGGACAAAGGCCGTTGTCATTGACCCCGGCGATGAGGGAGAGAAGATCCTCAACGTCTTGAAAAACGAACGGTTGACCCTGGCCGCCATTCTGAACACCCACGGTCATTTTGATCATATCGGCGCCAACCGGTTGCTGAAAGAAAAAACAGGCGCCCCCATTATGATCCATGAAAAAGATGCCCCCCTGCTGCCGGCCGCCGGGGAACATGCCCGGCTCTTCGGAATGGAGGGAATCCCCTCCCCTGGGGCGGACCGTTTCGTCATGGACGGGGAAGTCCTGACGATCGGGGAAATGACCTTTGAGGTCTATCACACGCCGGGCCATTCCGAAGGAGGCGTCTGTTACCGAAGCGGCGATCTTCTCTTCACCGGGGACACCCTTTTTGCGGATTCCATCGGGCGGAGCGATCTGCCCGGCGGCTCCTTTCGGGACCTCATGGTCTCCATCCAGAACCGGATCCTGCCGCTCGGTGACGGAATCGCCATCCACCCCGGGCATGGGCCGGCATCGACCATCGGTCGGGAAAAACGGACCAATCCCTTCCTGACGGACTTCAAACATCCCTATTGATAGAAAAAACGTTTCAATTTGCGTCAAATTTTTCTTGACATCAGCCCCTAACTTCTTTATAAATATGAAGTTCTGTAAAAATACTCGAAGGAGCATTGGATGAAAACCTTTATGGCAAAAAAAGAAGACACGGAACGCGGCTGGTATGTCATTGATGCCGAAGGCGCTACGCTGGGACGCCTTGCAGCAAAGATCGCCGTCCTGCTGACCGGGAAAAACAAACCGACCTATACGCCGCATGTCGATACGGGGTCTTTCGTGATCATCGTCAATGCGGAAAAGGTCCGGCTGACGGGACGAAAATTAGATCAAAAAAACTACTATCATTACAGCGGCTATCAGGGAGGTCTGAAACAGATCACGGCAGGGAAGCTTCTGGAAAAACATCCCGACCGTCTGATTCGTTTTGCCGTACGGGGGATGCTGCCGAAGAACCGCCTGGGTCGGGCCATGCTGAAAAAACTGAAAATCTATGCCGGACCGGAACACAAACACACCGCGCAGAAACCGGAATCATATTCGGTGACATCATAAACGAGGGAGGCCAAGCAGAATGAATCAGGAGCGTATCTACGCCACGGGAAAAAGAAAGAATGCCGCCGCGAGGGTCTATCTTTCGGAAGGTACGGGGCGGATGATCATCAATCGTAAAGAAATGAAGGAATACCTCGGAGGGCGTGAGACGCTCCACATGATGGTCCAGCAGCCCTTTGAATTGACCGAGACCGTCGGTAAATTTGATGTACTGGTCAATGTAACCGGCGGGGGAATTTCCGGACAGGCCGGCGCCATCCGTCACGGGATTTCCCGGGCACTTTCTCTTCAGGACGGTTCCAACCGGGCCGTGCTGAAAAAAGCCGGACTGATCTCCCGGGATCCGCGGAAGAAAGAACGGAAAAAACCGGGACAGCCGAAAGCAAGGAAAAAGTTCCAGTTCTCGAAACGTTAAAACAAAAAAAGGCCTTCGGGCCTTTTTTTTTGAGGTCTTCGCCATGATCAAGATCGCCATTGCCGGCGCCACGGGATATACGGGATCGGAACTCCTCCGGATCCTCCATCATCATCCGGAAGCCTCGGTTATCAGGATCACATCGGAACGGAGCGCCGGCTGCCATATCACGGAAATTTTTCCACAATTTCAGGATCTCTACGACCTGACTTTTGAGTCACTGCAGGAAGACACCTTTTTACAGGACGTCGATCTTCTCTTTACGGCACTCCCCCATGGAGAATCGATGAAGGTCATGCAGCGGATCACGAACAATTCCGTCCGGATCATCGATCTCAGCGCAGACTTCCGGCTCCATGACCGGAATCTTTATCCCCAGTGGTATCATTATGAACATACCGCCCCGGATCTTCCGGACCGGTGGATCTACGGATTGCCGGAACTGCACCGGGAGCGGATCGTGAACGCAAAACGGATCGCGAATCCCGGCTGTTACCCGACCGGCGCCATTCTGGGAATCACTCCCCTGATCCGGGAGGAGAAGGTTAATCTTCAGGGAATGATCTTTGATGCCAAGTCCGGCGTCACCGGTGCAGGAAAATCCCCGAAGGCCCATCTCCACTTTCCCGAAGTCAACGAATCGCTCACGGCCTACCGGATCGGGGAACACCAGCACACACCGGAGATCGAGCAGGAAATTTCTCTGTCGGCAGGGGAAAAGGTTACCATCAACTTCACACCGCACCTGATCCCGATGAACCGGGGAGTCTACAACACCATCTATGCAACCCTCTTAGAACAGGTTTCCACCCGGGATCTGTTAGGGATCTATCAGAACTTCTATCAAGGAGAACCCTTCGTCAGGGTCCTCCCTGAAGGAGTTCTTCCGAACACAAAACAGGTGCGGGGTACCAACTTCTGCGATATCGGCCTGAAGGCCGATCCGCGGACCGGCAGGGTGATTATCACATCGGCCATCGACAACCTCGTCAAGGGAGCCGCCGGTCAGGCCGTACAGAACATGAATCTCATGATGGGATTTGAAGAAACGGCCGGTCTGCAGTTTCCAGCGCTGAGCCCATAGGACATTCCAATGACTGCGACAATCCGGTCCATCACGGGCGGTGTCACTGCGCCTGCGGGATTCCAGGCTGCAGGTCTTGCCTGCGGAATCAAGAAAGACAACACCCCGGACCTGGCTCTCCTCTTCTCCGACCGGGACGCCGCCGCCGCAGGCGTCTTCACCCGGAACCGGGTCGTTGCAGCACCCGTCGTCTGGACACGAAAAATCCTCCGAAAGGAAAAACTTCGGGCGGTCATCGTCAACAGCGGGAATGCCAATGCCTGCACAGGCCGACGCGGGAAGGACGACACAACGGCCATGGCGGCGGAGACGGCACGCTGTTTCAACCTCTGCGCGCAGGATATCGCCGTCGCTTCAACCGGCGTAATCGGGCAGCCCCTGCCGATGGAAAAGATCCTTCCTGCAATCCCGCTCGTGGCAGCAAAACTTTCCGGGCGGGGAAACGCACAAGCCGCCCGGGCCATCCTGACGACCGATACCTTCCCCAAATCGAAGGCGGTTGAAATCCGGGAAAAGACCGGCCGCTTCAGGATCGGGGGGATTGCCAAAGGTTCCGGAATGATTCACCCCGACATGGCCACCATGCTCGCATTTTTTACAACCGACGCAGCGATTGCTCCCGCCCTGCTGAAGAAGGCGCTCCGTACTGCGGTGGACCGATCCTTTCACCGGATCACCGTCGATGGGGACACGAGCACCAACGACACGGTTCTGATCCTGGCAAACGGCGCATCCGGAATCCGGATTGAGGAAGGAGAACTAATCTCCTCCGGTTTTCAGAAAGCACTGAACGGGATCTGTCTCGAACTGGCACAGGAGATCGTCAAAGACGGGGAAGGCGCAACAAAGTTCATCACCCTTCGGGTGATCCACGGAAGAAAAACGCAGGAGTGCCTGAAAATAGCCAAGGCCATCGCCACCTCCAGCCTTGTCAAGACGGCCCTGTTCGGGGAAGATGCCAACTGGGGCAGGATCTTGTCGTCCGCCGGGACGGCCGGCGTTCCTTTTCGACCGGAATCGGTCGACATCTATTTCGGCGATATCCAGATCGTGAAAGGGGGCTGCCCTTCCGGGGCGGCAGAGGAAAAAGAAGCCGCACG
The DNA here is from genome assembly GCA_013151235.1 of Deltaproteobacteria bacterium. Taxonomy (NCBI): domain Bacteria; kingdom Pseudomonadati; phylum Myxococcota; class Myxococcia; species Deltaproteobacteria bacterium. The sequence goes on from JAADIO010000031.1 coordinate 35,024, forward strand.
GCTCCTCAAGAAAAGGAAGATTCAGATTACCGTCGACCTGAATCTCGGCACAGCCGAAACCGAGGTCTATACCTCGGACCTGAGCTATGACTATGTCCGGATCAATGCCGAGTACCGCTCCTGAAAGTCATTCTTTCCACAAACCGGCTACCGCGATCCACTCTTTCCCTTCTCCTCATTGTAAAATCGTTGATACAGGATATCCCATTCGCTGCTCCCCTCCGGGATATCCCTTCGATAGGATGCAATTTTTTTCCGGACACGGTCATCGAGTTCATCTTCTTTGCTCAGTTCGCCGAGAAAGACCGTTTTAATCTTCCGGCGCAGCGCCGGTTCCTCAAGCTCGGAGACAAAGAGGAACCCCTTGTTGAGAAGCTGATCGAGAATCAGATGCGAAAGATGGGAGATCCGTTCTTCACTTAACCGCACAAGAACCTCCAAAAGGGGTCAAGTCTGCTCTTGACTTTTCTTGCACCACACCGGCCCTCTTACAGGATAAAACCCTTTTCCTTGACCAACTTTTTCTTGATCATCAGAAACATCCTGTGGGGGTCCACACTTCCCCGATCGATCTCCCGGGCATATTGATCCATGATTCGGTCACATTCGTCGTTAATCCGCCGTTCTTCCGCCATGTTGCGAGAGAGGACGGCAATGATCTCCTGAACGATTTCCTCCTTCGTCCGGTGAAGATCAACTTCTTCGCTATCAAAGGTATTGGTAATCCGCTCTGCAATCCGCTGTATCTGTCCGTCAGTCAGCATGGAACAGGTCCTTCTGAAAATAGCCGAAAACACTTTACGGATCTTCCCGGAGTGCCCTGATTAAACCCTGGAAACGATCTCCCCGGGAGCGAAACTCCAATTCACGCCCCTCTTCCGAAAACCGTCTCAGTTCCAACAGCAGATAAGGCTCCGGAAGCCATTCAAAAAAGCGGTCCGGCCACTCGATCACCGTAACGGCATCCTTTTCAAAGGCATCATAAAAACCGATATTCTCAAGGTCATCAGGATCTTCAAGCCGGTAGAGATCAATGTGGAACAACCGCAAAGGACCTTCAATCTCGCGAATCAGAGTATAGGTCGGGCTGACCACATCTTCTTCATCAATCCCCATCCCCCGGGCAATCCCTTTCACCAGACAGGTCTTGCCGGCACCCAGATTGCCCTGCAGGGCCAGGATCTCCCCTCCGACAAGTCTTCTCCCGATCCGTTCTCCCCATGCCCGCGTCTGCTTTTCGGAATAAGACCGTATGCAATCCCGCATGGTTATTCAATCATCGACCTGACCACATCGGCCTTCCCCACAATTCCAACCATCTCCCCCTCCCGAAGTACAGGAAGGAGATCCTTCCCCTGGTCTGCGATCAAGGTTGCGATTTCCCGAAGGGTAGTCTCTTCCGAAATCGTCTCCACCTCGGAGACCATAATGTCTTCCACGGTCGAGGCAGCCAATTTCTTCAAGTCCTCTTTGAAGTGTTTCTCGCTTTCCAGGTAGATCACGGCATCAAAGAGGGTCACCACCGTAGGAAGATGCAGTTTTTTATCACGGGAAATCAGGTCCTTTTCCGTCACAATCCCGCAGAGCGTTCCATCGGCCTCGACAACGGGAACACCGCTGATATTCTTCTTTATCAGAAGTCGCGCCAGATCTTTCACCGATGTCTGTTTCTCAACAGTGATGACCTCCCGGGTCATAATGTCTTTCGCCTGAAGCATCTTCTATATTCTCCGGAAAGTTCGAGCGTTATTAAAATCGGAGTGTTGCCGAAACGGAGGGGCCTTCCAGCTTTACGTTGGCACGATCACCGTTATCGGAGATATCAAAATGAATCGCGCGATACCCGAGGGCAAACGACAGATTGTTAATCGGTCGGTAAGACAGCTCCACGTTCCCATCCCAGAAGCCGCTCCCCTTCCACCAGAGACCCGTCAACTGCCCCGTGAGTTCCACTTTGTTTTGCAGGAACCCGGCGCCGAGACGGATCCCCGGCATGGGCAGGACCAGGTTCGCCTTGTTATCCGTCGAAGTCATGGAAGATTTTAATTTGGCATAGATGGAATAATAGTTTACATTCAGGATAAAACCTGCCCGAAAACTCTCAGACTGCAACAGGTCGAAGGCATATCCGGCCCCCAGAGCATCAAGATCCAGCGTGGTGGATACCTTTGTCCCTACGGAAAATGTTTCCCCATTAAACCGGACCTTGGTCTTCAGGTTCTGATTGTGGTTATCATACCCGACGGACCAGTAGGAAAGCAGAAAATGCTGGCTCCGGCCGAGTTTAAGATCAACCGTAATCCCGGGAATAGACTCATTATCCAAACCGAGTTCATTGACGAAATCGACTTTTTCCCCGACCGAACTTTTCTGAATCTTTGCTTCGGCATTGAGATCCGGCTTCCAGTACATCGGCTTAACAGAAATTTCCGCTGCTGCAGCCACAGAGACCATCCAGAAGATCACGCACCCTGTCATCAATAGAATTCTTTTCATCCCCTCCTCCTTTCGCCATTCCCAAGAAACATTACTGAGTTTAACCACACGCTTTTAAAACACAAGGGACCTCATGTAAAAGATCCCGGGCAATCAGACTCCGTTTTCCCAAACGACCGGCTGCTCGATCCCCGCACAGCCCATGGATATAAACACCGGCCTTCGACGCCGCCAGGGGATTCATTCCCTGTGCGACCAGCCCGGCAATCATCCCTGTGAGCAGGTCCCCCATCCCGGCGGTTCCCATGCCGGAATTCCCTGTCGTGTTGATCCAGCACCGCCCCCCGGGATCGGCAATCACGGTCCGGGCTCCCTTGAGAATGAGGATCACCCCGAACTCCCTTGCAAAAGAACGGGCCAGGTCAATCCGCAGCGTAGTCAGGACTTCTTTTGAGACCCCCGTTAACCGGGCCATCTCTCCCGGATGAGGCGTCAGGATCAGAGGGGCCTTCGCCTTCCGGAGGATCTCAGGATCCGCAGCAATCTGGTTAATCCCGTCGGCATCAAGAATCACGGGAATCCGGACCGTTTGTATGAGGGATCGTACCATTTCCCCCGTCTCCGGGTCAAGACCGATTCCGGGGCCGACAGCCACCACGTTTTTCCCTTTGGCGGCCTGTAAAATTGACCTCAGGGAGGCAGGCGTCAGATGGTCCCGGTCCGAATCATCGAGCGGGATGACAATCCCTTCCATCAGCCGTTTCAGAAAGGTCCCCTCGATTGAAGACGGCAGGGCGGCATAGACCAGGCCGGTCCCCACTCGAAGAGCCGAAAGTGCCGTCATCACCGCCGCCCCCGGCATCCCCTTGGAGCCGGCAACCAAAAGAACCTTTCCGACACTCCCCTTGTGGGCATCCGCACGCCGTTTCGGAAGTAACCGGAGGATCTCGTCACCGATCCATTCCACAAGGATCCCGGCCTTCTCCACGCATTCCACGGGAAGGCTGATGTCGGCAATCACGACATGGCCTGCAACGGATAAAGAAGGATACTGAGTGAGGGAGATCTTCGACAGGCCGAAGGTAACCGTCAGATCGGCCTCCACCACCTCTCCCAGGACAGCGGAGGTATCGGCGGAAAGACCGCTGGGAAGATCAACGGAAATCACCGGGCCGGCATAACGATTGATCCGCTTAATCACTTCGGCAATCATTCCCCGAACCGGCGGTTTGATCCCCGTCCCAAGGAGGGCATCAATGACCAGATCACATCGACTCAAATACGATGCCAGAGAACGCAATCCACTATTCGTGGTCACGGGAACCAGAGGGATCTTCATCATCCGACAGATCCGCAGGTTGGTCGCAGCATCCCCCCGGAGAAGATTCGGATCCCCCGGAAGAAAGAGATGCACCCCGGCCCCCCGGTTTGAAAGATGACGGGCTACGGCAAAACCATCCCCTCCGTTGTTCCCCTTCCCGCAGATTACAACCACCTTTTTCCCACAGAGGTCCCCGTACCGTTCCTCCATAGCACGGACCACCCCGAGAGCTGCGTTTTCCATCAGGACGATGCCGGGAATCCCGTATCGTTCAATGACCTCCCGGTCAAGAGCACGCATCTGCTCGGCAGTAGCGACCTTGTGCGAAGATGGAGCCGGATCAGATTTCTTCCTGTCCTTCATCTGTTTCATAGCAAGATTGAGCTTTCAGTGTGCCTGTGTGCCTGAGACCCCTGCTCCCCAGGTCTATCCCCGTGTTCTCCGTGTTCCCCGTGGTTCATTGCTTTTGCTCTTATCAGCCTACCAATGCCTTCATCTCCCGGACGGCCCGCTCCAGACCGATCAGGATCGCCCGGGCGATGATGCTGTGACCGATATTGAATTCCTCGATCGCGGCAATCTCCGCGACGGGCGCAACATTCCGATAGGTCAGTCCGTGTCCGGCATGAATGCCGACTCCCACATCACAGGCGATTTCCACGGCCCGGACAATCCGCTTCAGTTCCCGCTCACGGTCACGGGCGCTGCGTGCATTGGCATACAGTCCGGTATGAATTTCCACGGCATCCGCCGACAGCTCTTTGGCGGCAATCACCTGCCGGGGGTCCGGATCAACAAAAAGGCTGACTTCGATCTTTTTCTTTCGTAATTTCCGGATCGGCTCCTTCAGACCTTTCGCCAGGGAGACAACATCGAGTCCCCCTTCCGTGGTCAGTTCCTGCCTCTTCTCCGGAACCAGGCAGACGGCATCGGGCTGTTCCTTCAGGGCGATCTTCACCATCTCCGGGGTCGCCGCCATCTCCAGATTCAGCTTTGACTGCACCACCTGCCGGATCAGCGTGAGGTCCCGGTCCTGAATATGACGCCGGTCCTCCCGAAGATGGATGGTAATCCCGTCAGCCCCGGCCAGTTCCGCAAGGATTGCCGCCGCCACCGGATCCGGTTCCGTCGTCAGCCTTGCCTGACGAACCGTCGCCACATGATCGATATTGACACCCAGACGTGCCAAAGCATACTCCTTTCTTGGCAGAGAGAGACCTTATGCCCCGATCTGCCGTTGAATGACCTCGGCAATAGATCGGGCCATCTCGTCAATCGTATCCTGATCCGGTCCTTCAATCATGACCCGCGCCTTCGGTTCGGTACCGGAATAGCGGACCAGGACCCGCCCTTCTTCCCGGAGTTGTCCCTCCACCCGTTGAATCTCGGACCGGACCTCCGGAATCGCTTGTAATGGAAGTTTTTCCCGCACCATCACATTTAACAGGGTCTGCGGGTAGGTCGTCATCATCGAAGCCAATTCCGAAAGTTTCTTCCCGCTCCGCTTCATGAGGGAGAGGACCTGCAGTGCGGAAAGGACACCATCTCCCGTCGTGTTGTAATCCATGAAAAGAATATGGCCGGACTGTTCCCCACCGAGATTGTAGCCGGAGCGGATCATCTCTTCGGCCACGTAACGGTCCCCGACCTTCGTCCGAATCACCCGGATTCCCGCCTCTTTTAGAGCAACTTCCAACCCCATGTTACTCATCACCGTGGTCACCAGGGTGTTGCCCTGCAAGCCCCCCCGGTCTTTCATGTCAATGGCGGAAAAGACCATCACCGGGTCCCCGTTGACCTCCCTGCCTTCTTCATCGGAGAAAATGACCCGGTCGCCGTCCCCATCAATGGAAATTCCAATATCGGCCTGGTGTTCCCGCACGGCCTTGCAGATCACTTCCGGATGAAGGGAGCCGCACCCCTTGTTGATATTGCAACCGTCCGGCCGGTCTCCGAGAACAAGGACCTCCGCACCCAACTCCTGGAAAACGAGAGGAGCCGCCTTGTACGCCGCCCCATTGGCACAGTCGACCACGATCTTCATCCCCACGAGATCATATTCCTTGGGAAAGGCCGTCTTGATATAGGAGACATACCGCCCTTCGGCATCATCAATCCGGTAGGCCTTGCCGACCTCCCCGGCCGTCGGACGGATGGAGTCGATATCGTCGGAAAAGATCAGCGCCTCCATATTCGCCTCCATCTCATCGGGGAGTTTGGTCCCCTCGGCGGAAAAGAACTTGATTCCATTATCCTGATAAGGATTGTGAGAAGCGGAAATCACCACCCCGGCATCGGCCCGGAGGTTCTTTGTCAAAAAGGCAATGGCCGGTGTCGGGAGGGGACCTACGAGAAGGACGTCGACCCCCATGGAACAGATCCCGGACATGAGCGCGCTCTCCAGCATGTATCCGGAAAGACGTGTGTCCTTTCCGATCATGATTTTATGCCGGCCCTCTTTGGATTTCTTGAAAATATGCGCCGCCGCCCGTCCCAGCTTGACCGCCGTTTCCACATTCATGGGATAGACATTCGCCACGCCCCTGACCCCGTCCGTTCCAAAAAGTTTACCCAATGGACTTTCCCTCCTGTTCAATAACTATTCTTAATTCTGATTGTAATCCTCCCGGACCGCCTACTTTCCTTTGTGTCGCTTTTTCTCCGCAGGTGCTTTCTTCAACAGAATCCCGACATGGATGGTCTCCGGTATCATCTTGACCATGTGAACCGACGGAGGAAGAACAACTTCAGGAGTCACATCAAAGGTCCCGCTCATTTGCGGTGCAGGAACAATCACCCGGATATTGCTCCCCGGAATCAACTCCCGAATAATTTTCTCCGGACCGGAGAGGGTGAGACTGACCTTGTCCGGCTTCAGAACGATTTTTTGATAGGTCCCCCTCACCTGGACCGGTAGTGCCTTGAAGGTTCGTTCCAGAGTTTTAACGACAATCCCGACCTTCACCTTGACCTTGTGATCTCCCTTGATATGAACATTTCCATTCAGAGGTTTCAGATCAGCCTCCACGGTAAAAGATTGTTTCTTCCCGAAGAGTTCAATATGATGCGTCTCGATCTCTTCCTGCCCGAGCAGGGCCTCTTCTAATCCCAGCACGGGAACCTTGGTCGGCGAAACCTCTATGCGGCCGAGTTTGTACCCTTGTGCCGGGGCGCCTAAAAAGGAGGGGACCACGAGAAGCCACTTTTCGGTCAGCCGGTCAAGTTGAATGGTAAATCGGGAGGGGCTGACCCGGACGACCGAGAGCCCTTCGGGAAGTTGAATCTCTTCCGGGAAGATCGTCATATTGTTCTCCCCTTCCCGTGCATCGGTCAGGTCGAGGATCACATGAATCTGCTTTGTGTCGAGGGATCGCAGTGCCCCCCGCCGGCCCCGAACCCGGACATTCACATAGTTGATCACATCGTTACTGATGATCATATTTCCGGGGATGTTCGTGATGGTCAGCGGAACGACAAAAAACTCCTCGCCGCTCTCGCCTCCCACGATGGAAATCCAAAGGAAGACGGCAAAAACAAGGGAAAAAACCTTGATCCAGAAATCCTTCAGCACGGTATCCGTAATCCGTCCCATCTCGTTCCTCCGAAATCCCTTATCCCAGAATCGGCCGTTTCGTCTGTTTCCGCTGGGGCTGTGTCAGATTTGTCAGGACGCGGCGCAGGGCCTGTGCATCCAGATCCCGGGTGATCTTCCCCCCGATCACCACGGAGATGGTCCCCGTCTCTTCGGAGACGACCACCACAATGGCATCGGTTTCTTCCGTAATCCCCACTGCGGCACGATGCCGGGTCCCTAATTCCTTGCTCAGATTCAGGTTGAGCGTCAGGGGAAGAAAACAGCCGGCGGCCTTGATACGATTCTTTCGGACAATGACCGCTCCATCATGAATCGGCGAATAGGGAAGAAAAATGCTCAGGAGAATTTCTTTGCTCAATTTTGAATCGAGGATCGTTCCCATCTCGATCAACCCTTCGGTATTGTTCTCCCGTTCAATCAGGATCAGCGCCCCGATCTTCCGGCTCGCCATAGTCGTCGACGCCTTGACCAGCTCGTCAATGGTCTTCGCCTCCGCCTCCGGATTCAAAGTATAAAAAAGGGGGTTCCGACCCACATGGGCCAGCGCCCGGCGGATCTCGGGTTGGAAGATGATCAACACCCCCAAAGCCAGATAGGCCCAGAGATTGTTCAAAAGCCAACTAATGGTATAGAATTTCGCCCATTTGAAGAGAAAAGAGGACATGACCAGAATGGTCAGCCCCAGGAGCATCTGCAGCGCCCGGGTCCCCTTGA